>JAFDCA010000272.1 GCA_019313025.1 Deltaproteobacteria bacterium | reverse complement strand
CGAAACCTGCGAAGGTTCCTGATTTTATCTTCCGTGCTCATGTCTGTGATATCAACGTGATGCTTCTCGACCAGTTCTTTATCATAACGCTCGCGACGCGATTCATATTCAACCGGTTTTACAGGCCCCATTGCACGATAGGGGATATTGTCATGCGCGCGTATTCCGAAACCCATTTTGAGATTAAAGATACGCTGGAAGTTGTAAACCGCTTCACTCATTCGAATAAGATCTTCGGGTGTTGCATGTTTTCCGGTAACGGCACTGTAATATTCAGAATACCATTCTACATGTTTCATGACTTTTGCCGGCTCCGGGGTATCTTTATTATCCTCAGGAACGATATCGTTCCATGGGAGTTTACACAGTCCGCACAAACCAAACCATGTTCTAAACATAGGAAACCAGTGAAGCGCCTCTGCTTTTTGCTCGAAGGTCGGCATGAAATTGTGCACCATATCGAGAAAGATCAACCAGGCTTCATCATGCTGAGCCCCTTTGAGTGCAAGTCCATACCCCCCCTGTTGGGCCAGCGATTCTTTGGTCATATATTCGGAAAACTCCAACCCTTTTGCTTCCATTCCAATATCCTGCATAATTTCGGGATCCGCATGATAATCTCGAGCGAAAATCGACTTCATTTGGCGAACACCCTGCCCCACGATTTGACCAAAACCCTTGCCTTGAGCCATTTGGTGAACCATTTCCAGTGCAGCCGCCCGATTGCCGAAGGAAAGGTTTATTCCCCGGGTATGGGTCTCATTTACCAGGCCCATTTCAAAGCACTCCATGGCAAAAGCAAGGCTTGTTCCAACAGAAATGGTATCAAGGCCATAGGCGTCGCAATAGAAATTCATCTCAATAACGTTATGGGGATCAAAGATACCCAGATTCGAGCCACAGCCGGCAATGGTTTCATATTCGGGACCGTCCACAAAAACCTTTTCTCCTCTGTAAGGTCCCGTGAGTGGAACAAAATCCTTGACGCCATGGGAGCAGGCCACCGTGCATCCCATCCAGCAGCCATCATAACCTGCGTCAAAGATTCGCCGGTAAACCTCCTGCCCTACATTATCCGCCTCATGATGCTGTCCATACTGAAAATTATGGGTGGGCAGCAAATCAAAGTCATTCATAATTGTGACAAGGTGAGTTGTCCCAATCGTTGCCATTTCATTTTGCTTTGGATCGAGTTCAACAATCTCTCTGGAGTGCTTTCGTCCGACTTCTTTTAATGCAATGCCATCTGCAGGATTATTTGTTTTGGTGGAAACAGAATCCCAGCGTGCCACAATGGCTTTAATGCATTTATCCGCAAGTACAGTTCCAATGCCGCCCCGCCCGGCCTGTTTGTATCTGGCACGCTTTCGCTTTAAATCATACCAGGTAAAGTTCAGGCAGCCCATGAGTGTGTGCTTGGCCCCCGGTCCGGTGGAAACCACAGAAATATGCCGGGGCTTCCCTTGGGCAAAGTGTTCTGTTAATATGGATGAAAGTGCATATGAATCATCCGGCAATCCGAATGATTCAAAAATTTGTATTTTTTCATCAATACCGTCAATGAGAATTACACTGTCCGTTTGGGTCTTTCCTCTAATTTCCAGAGCATCAAACCCGGAAAATTTAAGATATGGACCAAAATATCCACCGACATTGGAATCAATGACAGTTCCTGTTAACGGCGAAATCGTGGTTACAATACTTTTTCCGGAACCCGGATAAACGGGAGTTCCGCCCATGGGGCCTGAGGCAATACATATGGCATTGTCAGGATCAGACCATTTCGTTGTCCCTTTAACCGCATTCCATAGCAGCCATAGATCAAATCCTTTGCCGCCAATAAATATTTCCTTCATTTTATCGGTCACCGGATGGATGGAAATATCCAAATTTGAAATGTCGACCAAAAGGGTTTGATTGGCATAACCTCTATTAATAACCGGCCTTTGATAATCAAATGTCTTTATCGATTCAATTGTATATTCTGTCATCATATCAACCCTTCGTTTTTAACAACCGTTATTGGCAAAATTCCGTATAACGATTTCCCCCAGTTCTTTGGATCGCCGGGTAGCAACTTCCACTGCATTGATGAGGGTGGTTCGCAACCCCCCTTTTTCAAGTGTATGAATTCCGGCAATTGCCGTACCACCCGGCGAAGTCACCATATCCTTTAGCCTGCCCGGATGTTCTTTGGTCTCCATCAATAATTTTGCAGCTCCCAAAATGGTTTGGGTTGAAAGAAAAAGCGCATCTTCCCTTGACAGCCCCACTTTGACGCCTGCATCAGCCAAGGCATCGACAATTAAAAAGATATATGCAGGTCCGCTGCCGCTCAAACCTGTAATGGCATCCATAAGGATATTTTCCTTTAGAAAAATGCTTTTTCCCATCGAGTTGAAAATCGCCATAGAAAGATCAATGTCTTCCTGTGTGGCATTTGCCCCGGCGGCAATCACTGAGGCACTCTCTTTTACGAATGCGGCGATGTTGGGCATAACGCGAATAAGACGCAATTCCTTTTTTAGACACGATTCGATTGCAGCCAAAGGCACACCCGCTGCGATGGAAATGATAAGCTTGGACATGTCCAGACAAGATGCGGTTTCTTTTAATACGGATGCGATGATTTGGGGTTTAACTGCATATATGATAATATCAGAGAATTCTACAGCTTTAATGTTTTCAGTAAGCGTAACCACACCATATTTTTTTGCAACGATTTCGAGCTTGTTCATCCGAATATCCGTGCAGATGATGTTCTCCGGCTTGGACGATTCCGAAGTAATGAGTCCGCTGACAAGGGCTTCTCCCATATTTCCGGTTCCGATGATACTGATTTTTTTATCTTTTAACATGAATATTATTCCCCCTTGTAGTTGTTATGTTTATAAACCTATTCTTTTTTAAAACGAAAAGAAACTGGCAATTTGAAACTTGAAACTGGAAGGATAAGAATTCAGGAATTTTTAAGAATGGCAGAATGTTTTTTAATAGTCCCAATGATCAAGTTTCGAATTTCAAACCATAGACAGAAATAACCGCCCCGAAGGGGCCACATCTTCCGAGCAAAGTCCCGAAAGAAGCGGTATCCCCTTAATAATTTTTTTTGGATTTTATGGCATAATAATTGCTTCCTTTTTAAAAATAATTTTGGTTGAAATACATATGGATTTCAAAAAAAGCGAATGCCGGATTGTGTCGACGGTGGCAGAATTGTCCAAATCTGACAAGACCCCAAAATTACAATATACTTTTACCGTCAGATTATGAAGCATGTCAACGATTTTGCCCGAAATATCTTGACTTATTGTTAATATACAATTAATTTTCAAAAAAATTTCTGATTTTAGAGAAATTAAAATGTATCGTTACTTAAAATGAGTCAAAAAAATGACGAGATAAAAACATTCGTATTTCTTTATCTCATGCATCAAAAAAACGAAAGCACATTGTTAATATGTTTATCCTTGGCAATTTTATAAAAGCTGTTGCAATAATTCTCCACTATGTTCTCACATTTTATATGTGGATCGTGATCGCTCGGGCGATACTTTCATGGGTAAATCCGGACCCTTATAATCCCATCGTCCGCTTTATCCATAATGTGACCGAACCGTTGTTGTATCGAATTCGTGCAAAAATTCCCGTCAATTTTGGCGGTATCGATTTTTCACCCATTATCGTTATTTTAGGTGTGATATTTTTGCAAAATTTTGTCGTCAACAGTCTGTTGAGACTGTCAACAACTTTCATGTAATTAAAATAAGGAGGGTGATCGATGATGAAAATGACACCCCTTGATATTCAACAACAGCAATTTAAAATGAAGTTTAGAGGTTTTGATGTAAGGGAAGTAGATACATTTCTTGAACAGATGGCGAATGCCTTTGAATCACTGCAAAGCGAAAATATCCGCTTGCATCAGGAAATCAAACGGCTTCAGCTTGAGGCCCAGGCCTATCGAGAGCGCGAAGAAAGCTTTAAACGTGCCATGCTGAATTCTCAAAAAGTCTTGGAGCAAATGAAGCAAAATGCCAGAAAATCAGCCGAATTGGTTGTTGCTGAAGCAGAGGTTAAAGCAGAAAAACTTCTCAGTAGAGCCCAAAACAGACTTTCACAACTTCATGAAGATATTGCAGAGTTAAAGCGACAACGATCGCAGATTGAGGTTCAAATCCGCTCCGTTATCGAAGGTCATGCAAAACTCCTTGAAATTGGAAAAGAGGAATCCAGAATTAGAGAAGAGGAAGACAGTAAATTAAAACTTTTTAAACAGTCTGAATAAAACAGGTCAATTGATATGGCAAAAATCGATGCGTTTTTCAAATTGATGCACGAGCAGGGAGCCTCTGATCTCCATCTTGTGTCCGGACAACCGCCTGCACTTCGTATTAGGGGCGATATGGAAAGGATCAAATATAAAGTCCTTGATAATGACGAACTGAAAGCAATGCTTTATGAAATTGCACCCGATACCAAAATCAAACAATTTGAAGAAACCGGTGATATTGATTTCGGCTATGAAATACCCGGAGTTGCGAGGTACCGGTCAAATTTTTTTATGCAAAAAAATGGTTGTGGCGCGGTTTTCAGACAAATTCCCGAAGAAATCATGACCGCCGAACAGCTGGGTCTCCCCAATGTAATATCCAAACTGGCTTCTCTTCCCAGGGGGCTGGTTCTGGTCACCGGGCCCACAGGAAGCGGCAAGTCGACGACATTGGCTGCCATCGTCGATGTTGCCAACCGGACCCGAAAAGACCACATCATCACCATCGAGGATCCCATCGAATTTGTTCATCAAAGCCAAGGGTGTATCATAAACCATCGTGAGGT
>JAFDCA010000271.1 GCA_019313025.1 Deltaproteobacteria bacterium | reverse complement strand
TATGCACCGGTTCATTCCCGTAATTACCGCAATGAAAGGCGCCAAAATAGCAGAAATAGTCGTCAATCATAGAATCCGAAAGTATGGTAAGGCAAAATACGGCCTGTCCAGGACCTGGAAAGTACTGCTTGATCTGATAACACTCAAGATGATAGTGCACTTTCAGCATAATCCCCTCAGGTGGTTTGCTTTTTTCGGCCTTTTCTTTGGGATGATTGGATTGGTTTTAGGGGCTGAAGCTGTTTTTCTTTATATAATAGGCGTTCACTCAATAGTTTTTCCTACCGCATGCTTTTTGACAATCTTCCTTTCCGGCAGCCTCATCACCTGGGGCTTGCTCGCTGAATACTTCATCAGTTTGGAAAAGAAATAAAGTCTCATCACCGAGCCACTAAGGCAGGGCACAAAAATAACAAAATTTTTTTTGATTAATGATTAAAAATCCGCGACTACCAGCAGAGCTTGGCCCCTTCCAGGAGCCTTCCTCATACCCCCAGCTCTGCTGGTGCTCGCTGACTAACTGATTTACAGACCATTTTGGTAAACCCAAGATGAGGTGAATTGATGAAGGATAAAAACCCTGAAGTCAGTGTGGTGGTACCGATCAGCGAACGCCACGACGACATGAAAACGCTCTACAGTCTCTATGCCGCTGAACTCAAAGCGCTAAATAAGGATTTCGAGTTTATTTTCATATTAGACGGTATTTTCTCGCAAGCATACAACGATTTGATGAAACTAAAAAATGGTGGAAATCCGCTGCACATAATTAAATTTACCAAGGCTTTTGGCGAATCGGCCGCGCTGATGGAAGGCTTCCGCCAAGCCAAAGGTGATAAAATTTTGACCCTTCCAGCTTACATCCAAAGCGAGCCGAGGGATCTTTCAAAAGTCTTCAAAGTCTATGATGAAGGAAATGATCTGGTCATCACCAGGCGTTTTCCTCGCAAAGATCCCGTGTTCAACAGGATCCAATCGTCTGCTTATCATTTTCTGGTAAGAAAAATGACCGGGGCTCCGTTTAAAGACATCACCTCCGGTATGCGACTGATCAACAAAAAGATTATATCGGAGTTTGACCTTTACAGTGACTTGCACCGGTTTATACCAATAATCGCCCGTGGCAGGGGAATTAAAGTAAAAGAGGTCAACGTAAATCAAAGAAAAGAAGATACTAAATTGCGGTTTGTAAAACCCGGCATATACTTACGAAGGGCACTGGATTTATTGACACTTTTTTTCCTTATCAAATTCACTGTGAAGCCCCTGAGGTTTTTTGGGCTTATAGGATTTGCGGTGTGTTTCTCAGGTCTAATTATTACAGTTTACCTTGGGCTCGAAAGAATTTTTTTACAAACTGCTTTGGCAGACAGGCCTCTGCTATTGCTGGGAATTTTACTTATCGTATTTGGCTTGCAGCTCTTTTCAGTCGGTCTTATTGGCGAGCTTATTTTATTCACTCGCGCAAGAAAAATAATACATTATCGCATAGAAGAGATAGTTTAATGATTAGTATGATGCGCAAAAAAAAAAATTATCCATCCGGAAATAAGTTTATATAATTTTATACGTTTATGGCAAAAAATATAAAGTTATCACTATTAACAATAATTACGGTAAGTTTAATTTTAAGGCTGTGGGGGATATGGTTTGGATTGCCATATCTCTATCATCAGGATGAGACCCATGAAGTATTGCGAGCCTTAGAGCTTGGAGCAGGGGGGTTTGACTTTAATAGGGTTACCAAGGCGGGTTATTTCTATCTGCTATTTTTTGAGTACGGAGTCTATTTTATAGTCATGAAGCTTTTTGGGTTTGTTAAGTCAGCTTCAGACTTTGCACTGTATTTTGTCAAAGAGCCCTGGTCTTTTTATTTGATCGGGCGAAGTACAACCGCCATTATTGGCACGCTAAATGTTTATATAACTTATAAGATTGGCAAAGAAGCGTATTCCGATCGGACTGGCCTCATTGCCGCTCTTCTTTTAGCTTTTAATTACCTGCATTCTCAAAGCTCTCATTATATCACAGTCGATGTACCGATGACCTGCCTCGCTACTTTGTCCTTATTGTTCATTATCAGAATGGCGCATAATGGCAATTTGAAAAACTACATGCTATCCGGAATCTTAGCAGGGTTGGCGGTGCAAACCAAGGCGACAGCGATTGTGCTTGTATTTCCAATATTAATCGCTCACTTATACTATATTAAGAAAGCAAAGAAAAATTCAGTATGGGAATTTTTTTTTGGGAAAGGCATTCTTATTTGCGCAGTTATGGGTATCCTAGTTCTTTTCATCGGTAACCCCGGACTGTTATTAAATTTTAAAAATGTTTTATATTCTTTTTGGAATATGTATTTCGGCAATGCGGCAACGGCTAGCACAGGGTCATCAGGGATAGACCATGGCCCGAATCTATTTCTTTTTTATCTGCATGTGTTAAATGTATCAAGTGGTACCCTTTTATTCATCATTTGTCTAGCGGGTTTTGTCTACATATTGTTCTGTCGCAAAGAAGAAGATGTTATTTTAGCCGCATATATAGTTTCTTTTTTTGTATTGATCTCAATGTCCAAACACCGCCTTCTTTTTTATTTTAGGTACTTAATCCCTATTTTGCCGGCTCTGATGATCCTATCGGCCAAATTCATTGATGAAGTAGCTGTAAAAGTTTTTCGCAAAAAAGTCAAACCGATAGTCGCGTTAATGGTTTGCCTTTTTATTATGCAACCCGGCTATAAAATTATACGCGAAAATTATTTCCTTTCGCATAAAGATACCAGAACTATTGCAAAAGAATGGATTGAAAGTAATATTCCCGCCGGTACGCGTATATTAATCGAAGGAATGCGCACTAAACCGAAAGAGGATACGGTGCCTCTGCATTACAATAAAAATAATATTTTGAACGCAATAGAGAGGTATCGGGGCAAAGAGCCCAGGAAGGCAAAATATTTTGAACTAGAGCTAAAATGTCTACCTGCTATTACCTATGACCTTGTAACAGTGGGCGGACATTCAAATTTTAGGGATATTGCCTACTACAAAGAGGCAGGCATTGAATACATAGTTTTAAGAGCAGATAGATATATACCCAAGCGCGACTGGCTAAGAGGCAAGTGGAGAATAAATTATATTCCAGCAGGATATGAGGTCGGTGAATTTTTGATTGCCCTGCGTAATAATCCAGGAGCTAAATTAGTGAAACGATTTGAACAACTGAAATGGAATCGGCCGGGACCAACTATAGAAATCTATAAAATTTTGCAAAGATAATTATAAATATGTTCACAGCAGGAATGTAGACCGTTTTTGAGTTAAAATAAAAAAAACTTTAGAGGTATTATGAATATTCTGGTAACAGGCGGCAGCGGATTTATCGGGAAAAATCTAGTTTCCGAGTTGCTTAAAGACGGTCACAGGGTGGTCATATACGATAAGCGCAAATGTGATGTTTATCCCGAATTTTGTACTGTTGGAGACATCCGTGACCAAAAGAAATTGACCGAGGCTTTGGTCGGAATAGATGCTGTCTACCACCTGGCTGCTGAGCACCACGATAATGTGCAGCCGGCCTCCCTGTATTACGATGTGAATGTCGGCGGCGCTGAAAACCTTGTTTTTGCCGCTAAACAAAACAAAGTGAAAAAGCTCATTTTTACGAGCAGCGTCGCAGTTTATGGATTTAATGCCGGTGAGTCTGACGAAAACAGCTCGATAAAACCATTTAATGATTATGGTAAGAGTAAATATGAAGCTGAAGTTGTTTTTAATAACTGGGCAAAAGGAGAAAATACGGCGTGTCTTGTCATTGTCCGACCGACCGTAATTTTTGGAGAAGGTAATAGAGGCAATGTTTATAATCTGGTAAAACAGATAGCATCTAAACGGTTTATAATGGTGGGTGATGGAAAAAATAAAAAATCAATGGGTTATGTTCTAAATCTTGTCAGACTGCTAATAAAATTATTGCATACCAGCTCTGGAAGATATGTCTATAATTTTGCCGATAAGCCCGATCTTAATATGAATGAGTTTGTTAGGATTACATTGAGGGTTTTGGGAAATGAGCAGCGGAAGAAGATACATATTCCTTATTCAATAGGACTTTTTGGCGGTATCACTTTTGATCTACTATCAAAAGTAACAAAAAGGAAATATTCAATTAGCGCAATCAGGATTAAAAAGTTTTGCGCAAACACAGTAGTAAATTCGGAAAGGCTCAACGAAACGGGATTTATAGCTCCTTATCAATTAATTGAAGGTATAAACAGAATGGTTTCAAAAGAATTTTTGTAGTTCATTGAAACCTCGGAGCGACTCTGAGAAGGTATTATCCGAAAAACAATCCTCAAAAGTTCTGAAAGTAAACAATAAGTTCTTATTTTCGAAAATAGTGGAATATCGATTCCAAATCACTATCGTCAAAGAAATAAAATTCAGTCACAAAAGCCGGATAAGCTAAATGGAAACTTTTATAATTTTATCAGCAATTCCCATAATGGTATATCTGATAAAGACCACCAAGGAGTCAACATTAGGAGCGAGAGCGGTATCATTTTTTATATTTATGACTTCCATGGGGGATGTAATTAATTTTGAAACACCAATTGGAGGGCTACAGGGATTTCAGCCCATTCATTTTTTTTGGGTACTCGCTTTTGTGATTGTTCTTTATGAATTCAGGTCGTCTCGGTCTTCAATTGATTTTCCCAAATTTTTTACTATTCCAATTTTCTTATTTATTACAATTTATATAATCGGAATATTGGTCACTGCAACCGCCTGGCCCAACCATTCTTTTTTTAAGGAAGGTTTTACTTTCTCCAATCTTATAATTCATGAACTTATCGTCCCGATTCAAATCGTAATCACGGGATGGATGGTCATGAGAGTGACCGCTCAGAAACATGAAAATATGGTTATCATCCAAAAAAGTATCATATTTGGAGCTATCGTCCTTGGATTGCTGATTGCTCACTTTTATCTTCAAAGAGGCGGCTTGAGAGGAGGGTGGACAACCTACAATGTTGGGAGGGACTCCCTAGCTAAAGGATTTGGTTTGACTTCCAATTCGTTAGCCGCCTTAACTGTTTACTATTGCATCGCGTGCATTTCAATGACAGATCACAAATCTAAAATTCTGCAACCTGTTTCTATCGGTTTTTCCTTGATGGGCATTGTATTTACGTTTAGTCGAATGGCATGGTATGCCATTGCCGCCGTCATAATCCTTATATTCCCTAAATTAAAATGGAGTATGAGAATTGCTCTTGCAATGCTGATGTTGCTAATTTGGCAGCAATTGCATACCCAAATAAAAAACAGACTTCAATTTGGCAAAAATAAAGCTGAATATTATGATACACAAAGTAATTTAGATAACATGCTGGCTGGAAGGTTGACCGGTATTTGGAAACCTGCAATGAAGCAAATTGGAGAAAATCCTATCTTTGGTACGGGCATCGGCTCAAGAGTGATTGGCGAGGCTAGCGGGTCTACCCATAACGCATATTTAGGTGTACTATTAGATAATGGTATCTTGGGTTTAATAATTGTGATAGTTTTAATGGTTAGTTTTCTAATAAAATTTGTTAGGACCAAAGGGCCTTTCTTTTATGTGGTGATTGCAATGCTAATCATGGGGCTCGTCGGGCATCGATTTTACCCATATCGTGGCAATTCTATCTTCTTTATTTTATACGGTATGGCACTGGCTGACTGGCATAGGACCAAAATAAGTAATG
>JAFDCA010000270.1 GCA_019313025.1 Deltaproteobacteria bacterium | reverse complement strand
GGGAATTTTGATTCAAGTTTTTTATTTAAGGGAATTGACGCGGACTCAATAGCGAAATTGATTTTAGAGAAATACCACCTGATAAAACATTATCCTCAAAAATGGCAAAATATTTCAAACCGATGTCGCAGCTTTGTGGAACGTAATTATTCATGGGAAAAGAACGTCGATGCCCTTGAAGAATTGTTCGCAGAGACAATCAAAAACCATCACGTCCTCGCCTAACCCTCGGATACATTTATATTTTTATGTGCGGGATTTGCGGCAAAGTTAATTTTAATCGTCAAGAAATTCAGGAACCGCCACTGCGGGAAATGTGCCGGTCATTCTTTTATCGGGGGCCCGACGATGAAGGAATATACATAAATAATTCCAACGGCAATAAAAAGAAAAATCCAATAAACATTGGATTCGGTCATCAGCGGCTCTCGATAATTGATCTTTCCTCAGGCCATCAGCCGATGTCAAATGAAAATTGTACGATCTGGATAACCTATAATGGAGAAATATACAATTTTCGAGAAATTGCGGATGAATTAAAACGAAAAGGTCACAGGTTTAAAAGCAATACTGATACAGAGGTGCTCTTGCACTTGTATGAAGAGGAAGGGACACATGCCGTAAAACGCTTGAACGGAATGTTTGCGTTTGCGATATGGGACGAAAATTTAAAACGGCTTTGGGTATGTCGCGACCGCATCGGGATTAAACCGGTGGTATACTATTGGGACGGCAAACATTTCATTTTTGCTTCGGAAATCAAGGCCTTATTAGCAGACCCGATTATTTCGAAGGAGTTGGACTGGGAAGCCTTGCAGCATTATTTTGCTTTCAACTATGTACCGGCGCCTTTAACTATTTTTAAAGTGATCAAAAAGCTGGAGCCCGGGAAATATTTGATATTGCAGGATGGGAAAATCGAGATCAAAACTTACTGGGAACCACCCGATTCAGTCGATCAGGATATCGCATCCCTTCCTTTAGACGAGCAAATCGAAGTATTCAGGGAACCGCTTTATGAAGGCATTAATGATGCGGTCAGTTCAAGGATGATAGCCGATGTTCCTTTAGGTGCCTTTCTGAGTGGCGGGATCGATTCTAGTATTATCGTGGCACTTATGGCTCGCAATTCCAATGCGCCGATCAAAACATTTTCGATCGGATTCAAAGATGATCATCTTTATGATGAAACCCACTACGCCCGGGAGGTGGCTCAGCTATATGGAACAGAACACCACGAGTTTAAGCTAAGCTTTAAAGATATGCTGGATATTTTACCGGATGTTATTTCAACACTTGATGAACCTTTTGCCGACTCCTCAGTGATTCCGACTTATATTGTTTCCAGAGAAACCCGAAAATACGTGACGGTCGCACTGTCCGGGGACGGTGGTGATGAGCTTTTTGCCGGCTATCGATCCTACCTGAGCGAATATTGGTATAACCGCTATATGCAGATACCCGCGCTGTTTAGAGAGGGATTGATTGAGAAACTCATTGAAGTGCTTCCTGACTCACGCGATGTTAAAACCTTGGAGCTTATCCGTCGATTGAAAAAATTCATCAAGGCCACCAAAGGATCTTTTCCTGAAAGACTGCTTTCACTAAAAGCGGTTTTTCCCGATGAAATTCGCAGAAGGTTATTATCAAATAGTTACCGCAATAATAACGGGCAACAGGATCCAGCCTTGGACTGGGTTAGCAGGCTTGTTAATAGTTATAATGGAGATCGAATAAATACGGTTCTTTATACCGACTTCAAGGATTCATTGCCGGGTGATATGCTAGCAAAAGTTGACCGGATGAGCATGCGGAACTCCCTTGAGGTTCGGGTGCCTTTGTTAGACCATCGTGTTGTCGAACTTGCCTTTAAAATGCAAGGCTCATTAAAACTAAACAAAGGAAAAAGTAAATATATTCTCAAGCATGTTTTTAAAGATCTTCTTCCTCCAAGTCTTCAAAATCGCCCCAAAGCAGGATTTGAGGTGCCAATTAGCCGCTGGCTAAAAACAGATTTAAAATTTTTAATTGATCAATATCTTGCCGAGGATAAAATACGGGAGCAAGGTATTTTTGATTTTCAAATAATCAAAGATCTTATCCAAAAGCACCTTTCAAACAAAACGGACACATCCTGGATGCTCTGGAATCTGATTGTGTTTCAATGCTGGTATCATAAATACTTGCTTTAACAAAGCCATTTCATGAAATTGCGAGAACCCGTTCTAATCAATTCAAGTGAGAAATAAAATCATTCATATCATCACCCGGCTGGACATGGGTGGGTCGGCGCAGAATACGCTGCAGACCTGTAAAAAACTCAGCGGCAAGTATGAAACCATTTTAGTGCACGGGCCCTCCCACGAGTCCCGGATGACCGACATCGAGAAACGGATCATTGAGGATGATGTTGGAGCGGCCAGAGCACGGGGCGTTAAAGTCATAACATTGCCAACGATGGTGTGCAGTATCCGGCCGCTTAAAGATTTAAGGGCATTGCTTTCACTTGTCTGGCTGATATTCAAGGAAAAGCCAAACATCGTTCACACCCATTCTTCGAAAGCCGGCATTCTTGGGCGGCTGGCGGCAAAGATCGCGGGCGTTCC
>JAFDCA010000269.1 GCA_019313025.1 Deltaproteobacteria bacterium | reverse complement strand
TTTAGTAATGAAACAGGACCGGTCTTGGAAACAAGGAGCTAAGCCATGAAAAAAAATAAAGATAATCAGCGGGATACAGACATATCCGTGCCCAGGCCGACAACGCTCGAGCTGCGGGGACGGCAATCCGTGCGAGCCACTTTTCGACTTTCAGAAGCCTGTATCGATGCGATCAGCATTCTTTCAGCTCAATTGGGGATCAAACAAAAATCAATTTTTGACCATCTCATGGAAAATGCACAGGTCTTGAAGAACATGGCCCGTGAACTCGAAAATACGCAATTCGATCGACATCAACGAATCCAAAAAACCTTTGTTATCAGTCGCAGGTCTTTATCCTTTCTGGATATGATTTCCAGTGAGCATAATGCGCCGAGGGATGCGTTGGTGGAATATTCAGTCCGGAGGCTGTTGCCGATTATCGCCAGGGAACGCAAAAAACATGAGAAACGCAAGGACTTGTTAGCTGAAATATCGGATCATTTCGCAAAAGGGGAAAAGTTATTATCAAAAGCAGAAGAGATGCTGGGTACGGATGACTCGGTTGTCACTAAACTGCGAACCGCAATGTCCGTTTATAAAAATGCTTTGAATGACATCGCCAACTTCATTGAAAGGGGCAAAATGATCGAGAAATTTCGCGCTGAATAGATGGATGGTTTGCCCGTAATGGTCTCGATACTTGATGTTTAAATGCCTTGTGTGAAACATTGAATCTGATAACAGTCCTGTGTTTTTCTCACCGCAGAGTTCGCAGAGAACGCAGAGATTTTCTAAAGTTTATCCTCAGCGTTCTCTGCGAACTCCGCGGTGAAATCCTATGTTTCTTTTCCGATCAGACTTGCCGTTTTTGTGGCCAGCAACGACGCTTGCATATGAAAGCCTCCGACTCGTGCAAAATCCATAAAATACGTCACCGTACTTACGAATCGATGGACCTAGTCATGGCTCTCCCCTTTTGGGATATAGGTCACAGTTTCTCCTTTTAAAACAATTTTCAAAAAATTACAAATCAGCTGAACACAGATTTATACAGAGTTTATAACAGAATTTTGAGTTTTGACTGAATTCTGGCGGGTACCCGCATCTGGCCTGTACTAGGGTACCAAGCTAAGTAATCGAAAATAATTTAAAAACCTGAAAATATCGGTACTTATTCTCCCTTATTACATGATATGGTTTAGTTATAGCGCGTGATTCCATGATATTTCACGACACCCGCTCACTTCCATCGGATTATCGATATTTGCAACGATGACACCTTTAACAGTTTCTTCTCCAGCAAGGTTAAGCCATTCATTCAAAGCTTTGGCGTGTCCTGGAAGCAATGTGGCGCTTGCTTTTGTTTCCAGTGGAAATAGACGCTGATTACGGTCAATTAACAGATCAATTTCCAGCCCTGCTTTACTTCTCCAGTAAAACAGCTCCGGTTTCTCACCGCGGTGATAAAATGCTTTGACCCACTCGGATATCACAACCGTCTCAAAAAGATGGCCAATCATGGGACCATTCAGCAATGGTTCACTAGCGTGCAAACCCATTAGAAATGAAGCAATGGCAGGATCCAGAAAATAAATTTTTGCACTTTTAATGACGCGCTTGCCAAAATTGCGAAAATGAGGAGGTAGAAGATAGATTTGATAGCTGGCCTCTAATATACTGATCCATTTTTTAATTGTTGGAACACTCATGCCGACATCTCGCGAGATTTCTGAGAGGTTGAGAATCTGACCGGTTCGGGCCGCACAGACTCTCAGAAATCTGTCGAATGTGTTTAGATCTCCAACATTGATGATTTGGCGAACATCCCGTTCCAGGTAGGTCTGGATATAGCTTGCACACCATAGCTGACGATCAACCTGGGGATTGGTTCTGATTTCCGGATAGCTGCCGCGCAGTATCCAATCATCTAATGTATAGGATACAGACATTAAGCTGTGATCCTTTGAAGAGAAAACCTGTGAAATGATCTCATCGATTGAATAATTTTGTTTTCCGGCTCCGATACTTTCACCCAAGGAAAAGGGTAAAAGGTTTAATATCGCAATCCGGCCAGATAGTGTTTGGCTGACACCCTGCATGAGAGCAAAATTTTGGGAACCTGACAGTAACCATTGGCCAGGTTGACGGTTTTCATCGATGGCTGTCTTGATGTAGTGCAGAAACTCCGGAGCATACTGAATTTCGTCCAATATTACAGGTGGTGGATGAGCTTTAAGAAACCCGATGGGATCATCCAACAGTCTGGCGCGAACATCAGGATTTTCGATAGAAACAAATTGGTGCGTTTTTGAAAACCGCTCAGTCAATAGCGTCGTTTTTCCGGACTGGCGCGGGCCGGTAATTAGAATAGCCGGGAACGTCCGCATCGCGCGGCGAATTGTATGTTCTAAAACCCTTGGTCTCATGCCCAAAAGTATAATCTGTCCAAATTTAAATTTTAAGTTTAAATTTGGACAAAAACTAATTTTGAGCCTCATGGTTTTATTTCTATTTTTCTCCATCAGCAACATTTTTTTGATAGTATGAGATCCTGCTTACCGGAATCCCATCCGCTTAACGTCCTCGTTTTAGTCGCAACGAACAAAAAAATTTAAAATAATAAGTCAAATACTTAACAGTCTATTCAAAAAAGCTTTCATCGATGCGTTGCACGTATGTCAGTTCTGCCAATCTCTGCAAAACCCCTCTGAAGTCTTTCTGATGGGTAGAGCCGATACAAAGGTTTTCGGACTCGACACAGCCAATACGCCCCGGCGATTGAGCGAAGAACTTTACCGTCGGATCGATCCTCTTCACTTCGGTTCTATTTTGCACCGTATGTCCCGAAAGATTTTCCAGAATAGGTTTCATTCATTGAAACGGAAGCATCGAACAGGATTATCACATTGTCGGCCGTCTTTGTCAGGTGTTCTTTAGTCACTATTTTCTGATCGAAATCCTCGACTGTGATAATTTCCGTAGCCGGTACACTCAAGGTTAGACATCCGAAAACGAACAACCTTACAATCATTGCATTTAATATTGGTCTATAATTCATGGTTTTCTCCTTTGCTCTAAATCTTAGGCTGTTTT
>JAFDCA010000268.1 GCA_019313025.1 Deltaproteobacteria bacterium | reverse complement strand
CTTCAACAGCAATGTCAGTATAAAACCAAGGATTCCCGGTTCCATCCACAACCTTGCCATTTTTAATCAAAACAGAATACATCATTCACCTTCCTGCTGATGTACAATTTATTTAACCAGTTATTTCACACTTCAGCGACTCAACTGTCTCTTGGATAAAACCAAAAGAAGCTTTTGAATCTTCTGCAAGAAATTCAATGTCATTAGTGCTTGGCTCATAAGGTTTTGTAATTTCAAGAGCTTTTTTTACATACGATTTTCGGATCTGAGGCATATCATATTCTTTGAGACGAAACTGTTCAATGGACTCGGGTATGACAATCACCTTTCCCGGTACCTCATCAGCAGGAGATCCCCTCAGGACTGTTACACCATTCTCAGCGGCAAAGGTTAACTGTGATGAAGGTAACTTCCCGGCAGCCGTGTACTCTGTTTCCTGAACCACCAGTATCTGCTCTCTGTCTAATTCTCTAGCAAGACAGATTGCGCCAGCTAATGAAGTGTTTCCCGCGGGTCCCCTTTCCATACCTTCGAGTTTAGCTAGCATTTCTGTTGTGTGAAATACTTCCCCCTGCGTTACCAAAACATATCGATCCATGTAGCGAAGGCCACGTGCACAATTTCTTGGCACATCTGTTCGATCTGGCCAAGTAAGAAAGGGTATTCCAAAACCCGTGTGTCCAGTTGTAAAAGATTTCCGATTGAAATCTCTATCGCTCGCCATATGGAGCCCTTGAAGATCCACTGATACGCCTACGACAACGCTATCATGGCTTCCAGCTCTTCGTAGACCGCGGGCCGTTCCTGTGATGTTACCACCTCCAGCATGAGTTACCACGACCATATCTGGGTAGCGATTTTCTCTCTTAAAAACTTGTTGAGCCAACTCATAGCCAAGGGTCTCAATTCCGAGGATACTAGTAGGCACATAGAGGGAAGCACTGAAAAATTCTGTATCCTCCAGTACACTCAACATGATATAAAACAGTTCAGGTCCCACCGTTAGTTGCCAGACTTCTGCACCGTAAGCCTCACACGCTCTTGTTTTTTCAAGAAATTCAGGTTGACCTTTTCTCCTACTGTCGTAAACTTCTTGCATAATGATTGATTTCAAACCGCGTTTGCGCGCCTGTGATGCTACGGCGGCACCATAGTTCCCGGAACCAGCAGCCACAACGCCTTTGTAACCCAATTTCTTGGCGTGATAAACAGACAGAGCGGCTCGACGATCCTTGAAGCTTCCACTCGGATTCGCGGCTTCATCCTTGACAAAAATTCGTGCACCTTTTCCGTGTGCAGATACAGATCTAACAAGTTGTGTGAGATTTTTTAGTTCGACTAATGGAGTTTGGCCAACGCCAACCTCTTGTAAAATATTACCAACGTCCTTGAGGGAAAAATCGCACGATGCCATTAGCCCTTCATAATCAAAAGTTATGGGTGAAATTTCAAAATGATCATAATCAATACCCGTCGACTTTTTAAGAATATCTGTCTTGCGGGATGTAACTGCGAGGTAGCTTTTATCCATTTAGGCACCTTTAATCTCGTTTTGACCTTTTTTTAAAAGAAGTTTGACTTCATTGCCAACAGATAAAATCTCTTTTTGAGGCGCGCCAAAATTATGATTATAGGTTGGATTCACCTCATAAAGAGTTCCCGAAATTTTTCGTCCAATAAATGTTTCAATTTTGACCTCACTCCCGATCTTTGCCTTTTCATCCAAAAGGAAACCTTTTATCCAACATTCATAAGGGACAGATTTGGTTGAAGGCGGAAGGTTACCGGTTCTCTGGTCCGGTTCTAGGATTATTTTATGGATTTTAACCAAATCCCCTTTTTTAGCATCGAGCATTTGTTCACAGTCCTTTCTTTTAAAATCCAGGAGGAGAAATTGCCCCGGCAATAATTAGAGGAACATTTCCAGTATTGGTAAACTTATGAGGCTGGTTTTCTCGGATATAGATGAAATCCCCTTCTTCTAAATCATATAATTGACCATCGACCTGGAATCTACCCTTCCCCTGAAGTATAAGAGCCGCTTCATCTCCCTGGTGTGTCATTGGTGATTCCGCACTGGTGCCACCTACTTCTAATCTTGTAATCAGAAATTCAATTCGACGTCCTGGATCAGGAGAGAGTAACTGGTAGGTGAGTCGTGAATCGGTGCTAATCAAAACCTTTCGATCATCTTTTTTAATCACAGGACCGGAGTTTTGTGAACCTTCTTCAAAGAAGAAGCTAAGAGGAGTATTTAGAGAGAAAGCAACTTTACGGAGCGAGTTAATAGATGGATTGGTTAGGCCTCTTTCAACTTGGCTTAGAAAACTGACACTAAGACCGCTCTGATTGGCCAACTCCATCAAAGTCATATTCTGGGCTTTTCTCGTGGTTCTAATGAGTGAGCCCGTGTAGCTGGAATAAGGATCCTTCATCAGATTTACCTAAAAGCGAGATCTCATATTCATCTCGCTCTTTATTAGGTAGGTTATGGATCATCAAATCATATAATTATAGCTATTGCTATATTGCTGAATTCCTTTCACTGCTTTCCCCACTTTTCTGCTTTTAGGTTTTACAATATTTCTAATAAAATTAGTTATTAACAATAAATAAAGAGATTTTTACAAATAGACTACTTATCAAAAAAAGCCGGTAAAATGTCAAGACTTTTTATTATACTGAAATTTTTTTTTATAATATCCTAAAATTTAACAAAATCATTATTTTATAATTTCACCTATACTGAAATCTTCAATAAATTTGCATTCTGCATAGCCTAATACAGTCGATATATTGTGCCTGCGCGAGGCAGGCAAAGGTCTTTGGCATGATGGGATAATGGTTTACTATAAGAACAGCCATCTATGATAATTGGGGAAATTGAGCTTGACATAAAGGTTATCAATGTTAAGCTTTCATTTAAAGAAAATCATAATAAATACCTCTAATTTTGGTAAGTTATTGGTTTTGATGACAGGTATTTTTTGATAGATACCGCTATCGAAAACTGCCGTTTAATCCACTTATGGCATTTCCTGATTAAAGGAAGGCAAAATTTGTGCATGCAAAAAGATTGTTCACAGATTGTAACAGAACAATCGTATTACAAGAGGATTATAAAACATAATGAGACTGCATCTTTTAGAACATGATGATTTGGATTTCTCAAATACGAATATCACCAAGTGGGCTGAAAAGAAAGGATATAACGTTGAACACACGTACGTATGCAATCATGAAAAACTACCAGGCTTTTGCGATTTTGATTGGTTAATGGTGATGGGGGGATCACCCCATGCCTGGGAGGAAGACATCAATACATGGCTTCCAGATGAAAAAGCATTCATTGCCGAGGCGGTCAAAAGAAATAAAATGATTCTGGGCATCTGTTTCGGCGCCCAATTAGTCGCAGAGGCTTTAGGCGGACGCGTTTTCCCGAATGAACACAAAGAGATCGGATGGTATGAGGTCAATCTCACCCCCGAAGGGGAGAATTCTTTTTTATTCGCGGGTGTTCCAACAAAATTTGTAACCTTTCACTGGCATGCCGATCACTTCAGTCTTCCTCCCGGGTGCATGAGGCTGGCCTATAGTGAACCGACACTTAATCAAGCTTTCATTTGTCTAAATCGACCAATCGCGTGTGTACAGTTTCATCCAGAGTTTACGCGAGATATGATCCGTCATTTTTCATTAGAAAGTAGTGAGGCTTGGATACCAGATCGTTATGTTGGAGGCAAGGATGTTGTGCTCCAACAAACTGAAAAGATAAACGATAACTACTGGTTGATGGAGGCTATACTAAACAATATGGACAGGGAGTTTGGAAACACCTTATGAGACAAGTGATTCCAAATAATTAATTAATGCAGGCGGAAATCTCTAATATTTTGTAAGCTACCAAACTGTGTATATCGTGCCTTAATAGCACATTGGGGAATTTTTTAGATTTGTAAATCCAATCGTGAAATAAGGGGGTGCTTATCGGTAAAGATGTGAGATTTGATATGCAATTGATATGCGAATATGCAGCCAGAACTGTACAAAAACTAGCTTAATGTCGCTTAAACTAGCTTTGATTTTATTAACTATTTGAATTCATTATTAATTATGCAATTCCGGCCTTCGGCACCATTCTTTTATTATGTTTTCACTGGGTTACAGGTTTCCTGTGGCCCACTTTTTTATTGGCCGACAGAGCGAATAGTTAATTGCGAGCTCATGATGATAAATGTGGCGTGGGGATAAAATCACAATTTTGGGGTAGACAATTTATATCATATTGCGAAAT
>JAFDCA010000267.1 GCA_019313025.1 Deltaproteobacteria bacterium | reverse complement strand
GGAATGACGAATTTCGAATGACGATTGACGAATGGGTAAAAAGTCATGTTGGGGCGAGGTTCTAACATCGGCCATGGCTTATTCGCAGGTTGGGTTGAGCATCCAGATATCTTTTGTTGGGTTTCGTTCCTCAACCCAACCTACTTGCCTGGATTCCCGCTCCCCGCCTCCGCGAGGACATGCTTCGCAGGAATGACGGGAATTTACACCCAATTGTCATTCCCGCGGAGGCGGGAATCCAGTAGCTGTTACCTGGGTTTATTGAGCTGTTACTCGGAATTTCTATAATATATTATTATTCCAATTGTGAGAGAAGCGAACTAAGAGCACCAAAGTTCAGCCACTAAGACACGAAGGCATAAAAAAATAGGGAGTTTAAACTAGCGTCAAAAAGAGAAGATCAAAGGACAACTTTTTCCCCCCATCGGCAGGACCGTGTCTCCGACCATATTCGCATCGAAGAAAGAAGCATTGCGCTTCACAGGGCGATAGCGGACCGTATTCGGACAAATCCAGGACTGATGGAAAAAGCCAGAGAAAACCTGAAAAAATACCTGGAGCAGTGCGCACAGGAAAACAGAACGGCACCCAAGTCTTTGACGGAGTGGCAAGATATTCTGACCCATCGACCCTGGGAGGCTGTTTTGGAGCTCTTGATATCTCCTGGTGAATCCGCCGTCAGACTGAGACAATCCAGCCCATTTGCAGGAATACTAACCCCTAAAGAAAGATGGAAGATTTATGAAGCGTACCGACCTGGAGCATATTATCCGAGCCGCAGGCAGCATCACCCAGGATGATGAAATCATCATTATCGGCAGCCAGGCTGTTTTAGGGCAATATCCCCGTGCTCCGGAAGCATTATTGAGATCCATGGAGGCCGACATATACCCAAAAAACAAGCACCATTTGGCGGATCTGGTCGATGGTTCCATCGGGGAGCTCTCTCCTTTTCACGAAACTTTCGGTTATTATGCGCATGGGGTGGGAAAAGACACGGTTGTTCTGCCGGATGGCTGGGAGCAAAGATTGATTCCCATAAGAAATGAAAATACAGCCGGTATCACGGGATGGTGCCTGGAAATACATGATCTGATTATCAATAAGTATGTAGCGGGAAGAGAAAGAGATCTTGAGTTCACATCCGAGGCCATCCAACAAGGCCTGGTGAAGGAAGAAATCTTACGGGAAAGAGTTTCGATGCTTCGTGTGGAGAAAGCAATTAAAGACCGCATTCTCAAAAGGATCGGCAAGTAAAAAGCCTGCCCTGACACCCCGGCATTAGGCGCTTAGCGGGTTTTATCTGACAACATGTTGTTGGAAAATTGAGGTTTCAGGTGCCGGATGTCAGGCATCAAAGGTGCTAAATTCTGAAACCTATACCTATAATTCCCCACCGATGAGATCAAAATCCCCAGGCACACCAGTCTGCTGGGTTTGACCATCGGCAAAACGATGAACAACGCCAATGCCTGCCGCCCATGTACTACAGATAGCTGAGTGACAGCTACCCGGCAGCTTTGGCGAGGGTATCATGTACCCAGGAATTCAGACTCTTACCGTCTTGGCGGGCTCTTATGGCGATAGTCTTATGAAGCTCAGGCGCTACTCGAACCATAAATTTGCCGGAATATGGTTTCTCCGGTTCTTCACCGCGCTCTGCGCAAAACTCAAGGTAATCGTCGATGGAGTCTTTGAACGCTTTGTGAAGTTCGTCAACTGTTTGTCCCTGAAAAGTGACGACATCGCGCAAGTTGATCACTTCACCGTGAAAAATATCGGTCTCGTCATCAAACTCAACTTTTGCAAAATATCCTTTATATTCCATCATGGCTTCACCCCCGCCTCTTGCAGGAACCTGCGAACTGATTTAACGGTTCCCTTGCCAGTCACCCGTTCCGGGTGCGGTCGATGAAACACAGCACGCATACCTTCCAATGCGACCCTCACACGGGAACCTCTGCCTTCGGATAGCTCTGCACCAAGCGCAATAAACAGCGACTCAATATTATTCCAATGGATGTCCGGACGTTCCGGTTTATCAAATATTCTTTGGAATGTACGATGCTGCTTTTTATTCATACCGCTATAGTATCACATATTGATACCATGTCAAGTGGTGGAAAACTCTTTATTAAAGATATCCTGACCAACCGATCCCGCGAGGCTGTTTTGGAGTTCTTGGTATCTTCAGCTGAAACAGCCGGCAGATTGAAACAATCCGGCCCATGGAGCCCCTATAACTCGGTGAGCACGGAAACCAGCCTCTCAATTGAAAAAGGGGGTAACCGTTTCGTGGTCCTAAACAATAAATCCTAGGTTAATTTAACCTTGGCTTTTCAACCAGCCGGCCGTTGACATAACGATGCAGAATACTGGATATGAGGGTTTGATAGGGAATCCCATCTTCAACTGCGATTGCCTGAATCTCCTCCAAATCTTTGGATGAAATTCTGATATTTATCCGTTTGTCCTTTGATAATGTCGCCCGGGCAAACTGTTGGTGCTTCTCGATTTCCTTTTTTAGGTTTTTTACACTTTGCCATTCGCCTCTTTCAAAGGAATCGAGTATATTTTTTTCTTCTTTATCAAGTTTGATCTTCTTCATTTTTCTCACCTCCCAGATAATCACGTGTTGCTTTGCGGCTGGGAATTATTGTCTTTAAAAAACCGTGGCCCGAAGGCCCCGGTTTTTTTATTACCATGATACTCTTATGAAACTACATTTGACGAATGCGGAAGTCGGAATGTGGAATGCGGAAGG
>JAFDCA010000266.1 GCA_019313025.1 Deltaproteobacteria bacterium | reverse complement strand
GCGGAATGGTATTACCTTTAGAACCTTCGCGGATATACTAAAATGGATATACGTAGACGCTGCTATTAAGGAATTCGGAATCCAAGGCAGGAAACAGTCCGACTCGCGAGTTTCGATCATCACAGGTCTCTCAAGAAAAGAGGTGCGTCGGCAAAAAAAGATACAACAGCTTGTAGATACTGAGTCCACTGATCGATACAACCGCGCTGCAAGCGTTATTAGTGGCTGGATAAGGGATAGGCGATTTAGGGATGCTAAAGGACAACCTCGAGCGCTGAAATTTGATAAAGGAAAAGGTACCTTCAGCGATTTGGTGAAATCTTTTAGCGGCGATGTTCCTCCACGTGCGATTTTGGATGAACTGAAAAATGTAGGGGCCGTGGAAAATTTAAAAGATGGTAGAATTAAACTGCTAACCAGGGCATATCTCCCGTCCTTCGATGAGCCAGAAGGTCTAAGGATTCTGGGAACAGACGTTGCCCATTTAATTAATACGATCGATCATAATATTTGTGGAAATTTTAAAGAACCATTTTTCCAGCGCAAAGTTTCTTATGACAATGTACCAGAAGAGGCTGTGCATAATTTTCGAAAATTGAGTGCAGAAAAAAGTCAGCAACTGCTCGAAATTCTTGACCGCTGGCTTTCCGAACATGATCGAGATGTAACTCCTTCTATAAAAGGAACCGGAAGAAAACAAGTAGGATTGGGCATATATTATTTCGAAAATGACCTGGATCAAAAGTTCCCAGAGTCTGGCAATAAAGGGGGTAGGTCATGAGAAAAAGAGCATTCTTATTAACATGTATAATTGCCACTATTACCATCATAACCGTTTCATGCGGAGGTGGTGGTGGTGATTCTTTTGTAGCTGGCGGCGGAATTGGAGGAACAGGAGTTGTGTCGGGTGCATCTTCCGGCGCTATTGAAGGATTTGGCAGTGTTTTTGTCAACGGCGTGGAGTGGAAAACGACCGGCACCGAATTCGAAATTGAAGGTGTTGGAGGTTTCTCAGAAAACAATCTGCACGAGGGCATGTGGGTCAAAGTTGAAGGTACTTTCGACGACAACGGCACAACTGGAACGGCAACCAAGATCAGGTTTGACGATAACCTCGAAGGCCCGATTTCCAATGTAACTACGTCCAGCAGTGGATCTGTGAAGACCCTGGTGGTCATGGGCCAGACCGCTATTGTCGAGGATGGTGTAACTTTCTTCGACAAAAATGACCCGACCTTCACATTCGCTTCCCTCGGCCCGGGAAACGTAGGCAACGTGGTCGAAATCAGCGGATTCACCAATTTTGACGGATCCATTCGGATAACTTTTATCGAGAAGAAAGCCGCCGACCTGGCGACATTTCTGCTAACGGATGACCTGGAAATCGAAGGGGTCGTACAAAATCTGGCGGGTAATACTTTCCAGATCAACCTTCTCACGATTGACTTTACCGGTGTAACGCCAAGAAACGGAACTTTGTCTGACGGCGTCTTAGTGGAAGTCAAGGGGAATAATTTGGTCGGAAACACTCTGACCGCTACAGATGTCGAGATTAAACCTGTGGGCCTCGGACTTGACGATATCGACAAGGTCGAAGTGGAAGGTTTTGTCACCGACCTTGATACCGGCCTCGAAACCTTCGAGGTGAACGGGCAACTAGTAGACTATGCCACTGCGGAGTTCATCGGCGGGACCGAAGCTGAACTTCTCGACGGCATCAAAATAGAGGCCGAAGGCCCAATCATCGGCGGCATTCTGGTGGCCGTTACGGTTAAATACAAAGACAGCGTCAAGTTTGAGGCTAACGTGGTGACAAGAGATGCAGGTGCCGTGACCTTGACCCTTGAAGGACTTCCCGGGATCACGGTCCAGGTGGACGATGTCCTCACCGAATTTGAGAAAGTTACCAATCTGAGCGGGATCGATCCGGGTGACAACTTGAAGATTCGCGGACGTGTGAGTGCAACCGGTCTTGGTGGCACCACGGTGTCTGCCACCGAAATCGAACTGAAGAGCACGACTTCCGACAACCGAACAATCATCCAAGGAACTGTTGACAGCTTTTCGGAACCTGCTGACACCGTGACCATCCTCGGAGTTGTTGTGGACACCATCACGATAAACGATAACGATTTTAAGGATGACGATGTAATCATCGGCCGGGATGAGTTCTTCAGAAGGCTGAACAACGGTGATCTGGTCAAGGCCCGCCTCGATCTTTCCAGTGGAGACTGGGATCAGATCGAGTTCGAAGATTAATACCGTGGCTTTCTTATAAAGACTACAGGAACCATGGCGGCCCAAGAGGGCCGCCATGATTTTGATGAGGATTTCCGTAAGCCGTGTCGCGATGAATTTGTTCGACTTTTTTCTTTTTAAGGAGGTGATAGGGTGAAGAAGTTATTTATGGTTTTATGTATTGTGATTATGTTTTTTGGAATTGTAGGCTGCCCTTCGTCTGATGATCCGGCAACCACATCAAGCTTTACCTCGAAAATTTCAACACCAGTTACCACTACTGATGTTTCAGAACCTATAGATCCTGGTCCTTTCCCGGTCCCCGAGCCCGCTACTTTTATACTGCTTGGCTCTGGCCTGGTCGGTCTTGAAAGATATGGACGCAAAAAGTTTAAAAAATAGTTCCCATGAGCCAAACATTATCTGAAATAGAGATAGACGATCAGATATTGATCGGCGAGAAATCTTTTATACAATGCATATCCCTGAGCGTAGATCCGTCAAGGAATGAAAAAGTGGGTTTGATAGAAGACTAAAACCAAGAATATCAAAATAATTTATATTTAGAACGGAATGGGCTTTCATTAAAGGGGGTAATCATAATGATTGAAATATTAAGAAAAATGTTTGAAACTAATCCCGAGAAATCGACAATTGTAGTAAAAGATAAATGTTCCGACTGCGGGCACAAGACAATAATTGAAATAACACCTGTATCAGAAGGATTTGGGTTACAGGGGGGCGCTTTATTTAAATGCTCATCTGATGACTATTTCGCTAAGTGTCCTGAGTGTTTCAAAGCTGGCCAACATGAAAAAAAATATGGAAAGAAGGAAGCATAAAATATTTAAAGCTCAAGAAAGAGTATATGTTATTCTTAAAGATAATTATTATAAACTTGGTCAACAATTTAATAAACCAGGTAAAATTACAATGAGGTGAATTGTATGGAAAATCCATATAGGGTTATAGCTGATAGGGGAAAAAACAGACTATACGTTGACCTTTACCTTACCGAAATAGAGCGACCTAACAACGTTTGAAATGACAGTGATTACATCCATATTTTGAAATATAATCAAATATCAAAATCAGAAATCCGAGGCAGGGTCATCACAGCTCTGCCTTTATTATTATCCAACTTTTGATATCTGCGATAAAGCACCGGTTTTGTTACATCTAAATATTTTGTGTTCCAATGAAATATCTGAAAAAGGAGGAAACTGCAGATCACTAATGGTGAGCATAGGATTCTTGAATGTTTTAAAGTCTGCAGTATCTCCAACCTTTAATTGTCGGTGACTCAGCGATACCTGCAATGAAAAAAAGCTATCAAGTGATTGAAATTTTTGTGATAACATAATATTGTATCACCAAACGATAGTTGCCCTGACCCTTCCATTTATATTTTAACATTCAAATTTGTGATATGCTCAAAAAGCGTGTGAAAAGATTGACGGTGATATTTACTGGTGATCACAAAGAATAGTGTTTCAAATTCCTGGGGACACTGTCCATGATCAGAAATCCATTAAATTGACAGATATCAAATTTAAACTGAAAATATCAAGGCAAGGATCATTTTTCAGGTATCGTTTTCGTATTTTAGGTCTGGTATTGGTTAAAATTCGAATCCGGCCGACCTGTTTTTATAGATTTCTTCCTGTTCGTCGAGAATTTCCCGCAAGATGTCGATGGTGGTCATGGGGTTCATAATGACCGCCCGTAGCACCACAATATCCTGGCCGGGCCAGTCTGTCGACGTTAAGGTGGTTCTGGAGACAAAACTGTTGCCGGCTTCCCGCTGAAGTCTTTGAATTCTGCGATTGATAATGTTTAATTTTTCATTGATTTGAGCAACGTCTTCCGCATCTCCTTGGGCCAGCTTGTTTTTAAATTCCAAAGGACACAATCGGTAGGTGAGAATATTGAGTTCAGGAGGGGTAATAAGCTGAAAATTATGTCTTTTATCGATTTCGTCGGCAAACTTGCGGGCGGTTTCGATGCCGTGATCAATAAGGAGGGCATAGCCCCGGCTGCCCATGATTTTGAGGGCACTGTCGAGTATCAAAGAATTGGCCTCCCGTGATCCTGACGGCGATTTGATGCCGAGATCCACCGATCCCGGACGGTTGACGTAATTGGCATGATAGATGACGTTATCCATGATGGCGGGGTCTTTGAAGTACACCATACCGCAGCTCATGGGCATGTAAAACTGTTTGTGCCCGTCAATGGTCACCGAATCGGCAAGTTCGATGCCTGAGAGCAGTTGGGCGTATTTTTCCGACATCAGCGTTGGCCCGCCCCAGGCCGCATCCACATGGAAATGAATCCTGTTTCGGGCACATATCTCTCCCATTTTCCTAAGGGGATCGACGGAGCCGGTCTCCGTAGTCCCAGCAATGCCCACTACCGCTAAAACAGCTGTTTTTTTTGTTAATGTTTTGATGGTTTTTTCAAGCGTTCTCAGATCGATCCGGTTTTTTTCGTCCACATCTACGGCAATGATGTTTTGGTTGCCGATGCCGAGCAATCCGCAAGCCTTGTTGAGTGAGTAATGACCCCGTTTCGATACGAGGATGACACTTCGTTGGATTTTATAGGCTTCGTGGGCAGCCTGCAGACCTTCTTTTTCAACACCCTCAAAACCGCTTTTAGGGGAAAATCGCGTATTTCGGGCCACCCATAGCGCTGTTAGATTGGAGAGGGTGCCGTTTTCGGTAAAACAGCCAAGCGTCGTTTGGGTGCTCTGGATATGTTCATTATAGAAGGCATCGTTTTTTTTATAAATCAACCGGTGAATTTTGGCCAAGACCTGCTTTTCCACCACCGACACCACTTTGGATGTTTCGATTTTAACCACATTTTGATTCAAGGCAGCCGTGATGGTCTTAAGATGGACCATAAAAAAAGGAATGGCGGATGTCATGTGACCGACAAAATAGGGTGAGGCCACGTTCACCGCATGTGGGGCGATGTCTTCAATCAGGTCGGTAATGACATCAGCCAGTTTTTTTTCAGGATTTTGACTGATAAGGCTGTCGGTAAATCGATCGGCCAAATCCTTCAGGCTGACCTCTTCGGTAAAACCAACATGTTTTTTTAGAAAATCGTGGAGTCCGAAAAGAATCTGCTCCATGTACTTGATCAATGTTGACCTTGCAGCTTCGGTTTCCGGACGAATGAAGGTTCGCGACAGTGCCGGCCAATCGGCCACCAGTTCTTTTTTTTGAGGCATGATTATTTTATTCTTCATTGGCTGTTTTATCCGTAACTATAGGGTATTTATATCTTTTGAACTTTTAAAAGTCAAAATTGAGACGGCCAAGTAAAAAGTTCAAATTCAAGGCGTCGCAAATTTTCTGGAATGAGGCGTACTTATGTTCGCCGCAGTGAACACGAAATGAAGCGCAACGCGGAAATTGGACTTTTTAAAAAGCCGTCATTTTTCATTTCTGAATAACACGATAGGATGTTAATGCCAAAGCAAATCTTTTCAAAATTAAAGGCAAACAAATGACCACTGTTGAAAAATAAGACTTTAATGTGGAAAAATCCAGCATTACTTTTAACACTTTGTAATAATAAATATAAATATTAAATTATGGTATAATCTATTCCTTTTATTCTGCCGGCATGTGGGATTATCCGGCATGTTTTTATGAAGTATAAAACATTCTTTAAGATTATTTGTCCAATCTCAAATCAAACATTACCTCAAATTATATAGAATATTAATATGTTAAGTCATTATTTGAATAATTTTTCCTGAAATGGC
>JAFDCA010000265.1 GCA_019313025.1 Deltaproteobacteria bacterium | reverse complement strand
TTTAACAGAAACATTGATTTTGAAATTATCGTTGATCCCAGTTGTGTCGCTTTGTCTGATGAGCCCTACCAGTGGGCCGAAATTGCCTCTGGATTTAACAACAAAACAAAGATGTCTCCCCTGCACGGGGCAATGATGGCTTCGGCAATTATCAATGAAGGGCGAATGATGGAACCCACCATCGTTGATCGAATAGTGAACGAAAAGGGGCGTGTCATTTACAACGGCAAATTGATTCCGATGAGCCAGGCGATGACACCCAATGCTTGCCAGACGCTGAATGATCTAATGACAAATACCATAAAAAACGGTACGGGCAGAAAAGCTTTCCGACGGTATCGGAAAGATAAAATCCTTTCAAGGCTGAATATCGGTGGTAAAACGGGCTCCATTGACAATAAAACCCACGATGCACGTTACGATTGGTTTGTGGGTTTTGCGGAAGAAAAGAAAGGGAAGAAAAAAATAGCCATGTCCGTCATTGTGGCCCACGAAAAGTACATCGGGCTTCGCGCAACTTACTACGCACGAATTGCGATAAAGAAGTATTTCGAGGACGCATTTGAGAAAGACTGAAACCTTGCGCATCAATCGGGATGCGTTGGTTTATTGGCAACACTATTTTTGTGCCCCACTATCGCTAAACAGCCTTCTTGTCCGCCTATGCCGTGTGACGAATGATGTCGAAGGCCAAAAGAAATTTTAAAGATAACATGTGTCTTTGGCGAATTGATATACAGCACCAAAAATAATCAACAATTCAATGAGGAGATTCAATATGCCGGGCTTTGAAATATTTGGCGATGAAGAACGCAAGGAAGTTCAAGATGTTCTTGATACGGGCGTGTTGTTCCGTTATGGTTTCGACGTTGTCCGAAAAGGACACTGGAAGGCAAAAACATTTGAATCTGAACTGGCAAAACGGATCGGTGCGGGGTACTGCCATCTCTGTTCAAGTGGGACGGCAGCGCTTCGTATTGCATTAGCGGCATGCGGAATCGGTGCAGGAGATGAAGTCGTTGTACCACCGTTTACATTTATTGCAACCATAGAAGCGATTTTAGACGCCGGTGCAGTTCCTGTTTTTTCTGAGATAGATGAGACACTCTGTCTAGATCCCAAATCCATTGAAACTGTTGTCACCACTCGGACTAAGGCTGTATTGGCGGTCCATATGTGCGGGGCTATGGCACATATTGATGAGATACGAAGTTTTTGCGATCAAAAGGGACTTATATTGATAGAAGACGCCTGTCAGTCTCTGGGCGCAACTTTTAACGGAAAATCCTTGGGTACCTTTGGTCAAATGGGTTGTTTTTCATTTGATCCTGTAAAAACGATTACATGCGGTGAAGGCGGTGCCGTTGTCACCGATAATAAAACACTTTATACGATTGCAGATGCATATGCTGATCACGGGCATGACCACATTGGAAATGACCGAGGTCTCGAAGGCCATCCCATTTTGGGAACAAATTTCCGTATCAGTGAGTTGAATGCAGCCGTTGGCGTGGCTCAGCTTAAAAAGCTTGATTTCATCTTGGAAAAACAGAGGTTGCATAAAACAGCCATCAAAGATGCCTTGGCCCAGTTTCCTGACATCAGTTTTAGAAAGATTCCTGATCCGAAGGGTGACTCTGCAACATTTTTATCTTTCTTCCTGCCGGGAGAATCTCAAGCTCGAAAAGCGGCAGCGTCTTTGGGTAACGCGGGCGTTGATTCCTGCTTTTACTGGTATGACAACAATTGGCATTATATAAGGCAATGGGATCATTTCAAACGTCTCAAGTCTCCTGCCAAGCTGCCGATAAGTCTGGTTGAAAGGTTGCCTGAATACGAAAGTATGCGGTTTCCCAAGTCGGACATAATCATGGCCAATAATATATCCATGCTGATAAAACTGTCTTGGACGGAGGAGGAGCTATCTCAGCGGATAGAAACAATAACGGATGTTTTTAAAAAAATAATAAAATAGTAAATAGATTATGGATTATAGATTTCCATAACCCAACATGAATAAAATAAATAGGTGCCTAAAGTGAACTAAAGTTTGAAATGCCTATTTATCCCGTGTAAAAGGGAAAGTTAAGGTGTCGCTTTGCTCCATCTATTCATATAATAATGACCAGAATTCCAAAACTTTTGACATTTTAGATCACTTCAAACTTTTTTAAGTCATGAAATTAATGGCATTAAATAAATAAATAAGGAAGGATTGTCCATCACCTATCACCCAGGGGTTTTGCAATGTTTCGAAATTTCAAAATGGTTTCTTATGTTGTTTTTGGCCGGGGTTGTTTTGACCAGCTGGACGGTATTCTTGCTAAAAGACGACAATCAGACGATTCTTTTATGGTTTACATGGTGGACGATGTTTTTCAACATAGCAGTTTAAAAAACAGAGTTCCGGTAAAAAGAAAGGATAAGCTTATATGGGTCAACGTTGATGATGAACCCAAGACAACATATGTTGATTATTTGACACAGAAAATAAAAGACTTTTCTCATCAATTACCTGACGGTATTATCGGAATCGGTGGCGGCAGTGTTATGGATATTGCAAAAGCGGTATCTTTAATGCTCACAAATTCAGGCTCTTCTTCAAATTACCAGGGCTGGGATCTTGTAAAGAACGAAGCGATTTACCATGTGGGTATTCCAACTTTATCCGGAACCGGAGCGGAAGTGTCCCGTACAACCGTACTATCAGGCCCTGAAAAAAAACTCGGGATTAATTCCGACTTTACGGTATTTGATCAAATCCTTCTCGATCCAGAATTAATTGAAGGGGCGCCTAAAGATCAACGCTTTTATACCGGAATGGACTGTTATATACATTGTGTTGAATCTCTGGAGGGCACCTATCTCAATGCATTCAGCAAAGCTTACGGTGAAAAAGCCCTTGAACTCTGCAGAGAGGTTTTTTTAGGCGATGGTCCGGACAGCGACGATAAGTTGATGATGGCTTCCTATTGCGGTGGTATGAGCATTGCCTATTCACAGGTAGGCATTTGCCATGCCCTGTCATACGGCCTTGGCTTTGTATTGGGAATTCATCATGGAATCGGCAACTGCATCGTGTTTGATAACCTCGAAGACTATTACTCTCAAGGGGTTCGCGAGTTTCGCGAAATGATGGAAAAACATGATATTCATCTCCCCCGAAATCTGGTGGCGGGTATTGAAAAGCATAAACTGGAAAAAATGGTTGATGTTGCCCTTGTTCTAGAACCGCTTTGGGAAAACGCCCTGGGTGCCGACTGGAAGCAAATAATGACAAGGGATAAGATTAAAGAATTGTATCAAAAAATGTAATTTTGACCGGCATGCTCCCCGCCGCGAAGCACTGCCGTACGGCAGAACACCCGCCTTTTGGGGCGGGGAGGTTTTGCTCAAACACGACATGTTTATTTTTTTCGCAACGGGTGCCGTTGGAGATCCCAATGAAATTAAAAACAAAAATATATGTTAAATTAAGATGGTTGTGCTGCCGAATTCTGGATTGCCTTCTTGCCAACGTCTATTTCGGAAAACACATGTCCAGCGTGCCGCATCATTCCATTGTATTTTTTCCATGCCATGAGCACGTCCTGTGTTGTGGAATAACCGGGATCGTTTCATTTAAAAATAAAAAAGAGGCGGTTGACCATGCGGATATCGATGTTTTGAATGGCATGGTTGAGAAGCTTGAAAGTCGTCTGTTCCAGGACTGCAAAAATAATAATTTATGTTTTAACGACCATTATCTGGGCGGCAAAGGGCATGTCGACGCTCTTTTTCAGGCGGTTCGAACGTTAAAACGTAATGGAACTTTTTACGATTTTTTTACAAATGATAAGAGCCAAAATGAACTTGCAGGTTTTGCCCGTCGGCTTTCAAGAGTCGTCGATTCAGAATCGAAATACTTGGCTGATCACATGGGACGTCTCAATTCTCAAGAAGTGGATATTTTGATCCACCGCATCGACAATTTAAAGGATATTTCCTGGTGTATTGCTTCCGAGATTATCGCTAATATTAAAAAAATTAAAAATCTACTGGGACACGATAACAAAGATCCCGACATCACTATCGTCAGCACCTTTAAGCAGATAAACTCTGTATTGAACAGTATTGACCGACTTGAGGTTCGAGGTCGTGACTCGGCAGGGATTTCCCTGATGTTTATTATCGACGGTAGTGAATTTGACAGATTTAAAAAAACTTTGGGAAAAATGAATCTTTTGGGCCAATTAACAAAGCGGTTGGACCAGGAAGTTCTTGTTAACTCTTGTATAAACATCAATCAGACAACGGATGAAAATAATCAAAGACGTGTTACCCTTGCCCTGACCTACAAAGTCGCCGCAGAAGTGGGACGTCTGGGAGATAATATTCGTTTTATACGAGAGCAAATTAAAAACGACAAAATTTTGCAAATATTGGTTTCGTTTTCCCATGAATACCATACCATTTCCGCACATACCCGATGGGCTTCTGTGGGTGCCATCAGTGAACCGAACTGCCACCCCGTCGACAATAAAATTTCGGGGGATAATATTCAACAAAGCGGCATCATCCATGTCTGTTTGAATGGGGATATCGATAATTATCTTGAACTGAAAAAGGAATATGAAAAAAATGGCTGTTATATACACCAAGATATTACCACCGATACCAAGATTATCCCCCTTCAAGTGGGAAAGTATATTCAACAGGGTTTTGACGTAAATGAAGCTTTTCGTCTGGCGGTGAATGATTTCGATGGGTCGCATGCCATATCCATGCATACCGACCTGGACCCCGGCAGGCTTTACCTGGCCCAGAAAGGTAGCGGGCAGGCCATCTTCGTCGGTATTTCAGAGAATCACTATGTCCCTTCTTCCGAGGTTTACGGACTGGTTGAGGAAACGCCCTATTTTATCAAGATGGACGGGGAAAAGGAAGTTCAAGGAAAAAACGGCTTGACTCAGGGGCAGATTTTTATCTTAGACCAAATATCTCTCGGAGGAATAAACGGTATTACAGCCATGTATTATGACGGAACGCCGGTGTTCCTCAATGAAAAAGACATAAAGTATACCGAAATTACGTCGAGAGACATCGACCGTCAGAATTTTCCCCATTATTTTTTAAAAGAAATTTCAGAAGCGCCAATTTCTGTGGAAAAAACCCTTCTGAACCGGTGGAAAATCATGCAGAATGACATGAACCAATACATGGTCGCCCTGGATGAAACTATTTTTCCGAAAAAACTGCAACAGGCGCTGCTTGATAAAAAGATACGGCGCATCTTTTTTGTAGGCCAGGGAACTGCCGGTGTGGCAGCACTGGCATGTTCAGATATTCTAAATTACTACATGGATGATCCGTCCTTTTATATCGGCGCAATGAAAGCATCGGAGCTCAGCGGATTTAAACTGAGTGATAAAGAGACAACAAACACGATGGCAGACGCCCTTGTCATCGCCATAAGCCAGTCCGGAACAACAACAGATACCAATCGTTCAGTTGAAATGGTAAAAGAACGGGGCGCTTATACCTTGGCCATCGTGAACCGAAGGGATTCTGATATTACTTTCAAAGTTGACGGCGTTATGTATACCAGCAGCGGCCGAGATATCGAGATGTCGGTGGCTTCTACAAAGGCATTTTATTCTCAGGTTGTTGCAGGAGCGATTTTAGGACTAAAAATTGCCGGACTTAAAAAACGAAGACAGAATGATTTTATTTCGGCGGAAATAAAGCAGCTTCTCAAGCTGCCCGATCACATGAGAACGATTCTAAGCAAACGAGAACAGATCGGAAACTCTGCCAAAAGACTTGCCACAACCAAGACATATTGGGCTGCAGTGGGCAGTGGTCCTAACAAGGCAGCGGCGGACGAGATCCGGATCAAACTGAGCGAACTGTGCTATAAAACGATTTCCTCAGATTTTATTGAAGATAAAAAGCATATCGATCTTTCTTCAGAACCCCTGATTATTGTTTGTGCGGCAGGCGCAAGAGGAACCGTTATTGGTGATATCATAAAAGATACCGCAATATTTAAGGCCCACAAAGCGGCACCGGTGGTCATTGCCGATGAAGGTGAGTACAGGTTTGAACCTTATGCAGAGGATGTCTTTTATGTCCCATTGATCAGTGAACATTTTTCACCCATTTTAAACACCCTGGTGGGCCATATCTGGGGTTACTATGCAGCCGTTGCCATTGATGAAGCATCACGGTTTCTTTACGTCTTCAATAAAGACCTCCAGAACACAGTGGATGATTATTCAAGAAAAAATATGGACGTTTATGAACTTGTATTGGGAAAACCATTTCGGGAAAAGATCGCTGTTTTTTATAAAGAATTCAGAAAAAGAAAAGCTGCCAGAGGTTTTCCTACGGCCATGGGGCTTGATATGGCGTCGGATCTGACGCTGTTGCTTAAATATTTGTCAGGCCGATTACCTATAACTGATTTTGAAATCGATTTCGGTAAAAAGGGTACGGCCCTGAACATGCTGAACAAACTGTTTGAGTGCTTGGGAGAATCGATTAACTGTATGTCTCGCCCTGTGGATGCCATCCGACACCAAGCGAAGACCGTCACCGTGGGCACAAGCCGCATCAGCGAAAAACTGGAGGGCATACTGTTCGATGCATTGGTTGAATACAACATCAGCACTTCCCAGCTTATCAACAGGAATATTGTTGTGCTTAAAAATCTGCAGAAGATTGTTGACGATATTTTAGGGGCCATCCTCTATAGAATCAGCGGTTTGAATGTTCTTGGTGAACCGACAGAAGAGACTACCATTGAAATTATTAGAAAAGATGGTGTATTACAACCGATTCCGTCTCGAGTTGAGTCCGACAATTTGCTCAAGGGCACCAAGAGAATAATTGTTCAGGAAGGGAATGTCTATATCGGCATCGGGCGAAAAGATGACCGCAGCATTATCGTTATCCCGATTATCTCCACTTCTCCTGATATTCCTAATATCATTGACAATATTTTGCTATTGAATATATCGTTCAGAGAAAATGTGCCGCTCGCCGTTAAGATAAAGGCCCTTGGTGGGAAATATGAACGGATTAAAAATATTGTTCAGGAAAATAGTGTGACGTGGGATGATGAGTATATTGAACATGTTGAGATGAAAGCGCTTTTTGGGATATCGGCCGAAAAGATTGGCGAATATATCGTATCTCGTGTCAACCAATCAACAACTTAACGAAGTCTTTAGTAACGTCCATCCATAAATGGTTTTTTTACCCAATCTCTGCGTTATGCTCAAAAATTAATCCTCGGAATATTAAACATATGCCTTCGGTTATTTTTTTTCGCATGTCTTTTTATCCCGTTATTTCCAGCGGGAGATCTTGACCAAAAATCATAATTTATGGAAGGAGACTATTGAGTCATTATACCGGTTGTCATAAATATGTTCCGATTGAATGAATAACGGTCACAATTTACCGTAAGCCGCCGGATGATTTCGTTGAGGTCGGGAAGCTGTGTGAGCACATTAGAGCGCGTTAAAGAGAACATCTTCGAAGTATTTCAAATTAAAACATAACATCAAACGACTGAACGATATTCTAAAAAGCCATAGACATGTTCTCTTTTACGCGCTTTTGTTTGTGAGTTCTTGCAGATATAAACGAAATTATCAGGCGGATGAAACGGAATGTTATTCTGACAATAGCTATAAAAACCTGATCCTCCCCCGCGGTGCGGTATCTAAGACGGGCCGGGATTCTTCATATTTCATAGT
>JAFDCA010000264.1 GCA_019313025.1 Deltaproteobacteria bacterium | reverse complement strand
CGGGAATCAGTGCCAAAAGATGGATTGTCTTTGATTTCCCGATCAGATCTTGGACAAACTGGCTCTCTTTTTTGACGATTTTTTCCAATTCACTGGTGAGAATTCTTCCCTGCTTTCGGATTAATTCGATGGTTTTGGGTGGGACCACAAAGTGCCCTTCTTTCTGTAATTCCAAAAGATTGATGAGGGATTCCTTGTATGTCACCAGTTCGGAAATCCTTTCATCGAGATTTTTTGCCAGGGTGTACTTCCCGTATTTGGTCAATATGTTACGAAGGATCTCCTCTGCCTGACGGGCATAGTCGAGGGCTTGAACAATATTTTCTTTATCAAAGGATAAAAAATAGTTTTTTTCATAGCGGCGGGCTTCAAGAATTGTGTTCAAGAGATCGTATTTTCTTTCAATAATTTGGATTTTCTGATTGAGAATATACTGGCTGTAGTAACTGCGGGCCCATATCAGCGCACTGAGACCGATAAAGATTAAAAAAGCCAGAAAAATTTTTCCTCTGATACTGATTTTCATCATACGAATAGCCCCCTGTTTTAAACATAATATGGAGGGTCAACTATGCAAAACACTTTTTTAACGCCCGGTAAGCCATATGCGATTTTATTAATCTGTTCTGTTAAATCGTGCTGATATGAGGCTCCGAGTTTGTCCCTCAAAGCCGGACTCATAAGGCCTGTCTTTCTTCTTTTTTGGGCCGCAACCTTCACATGAACTTCTCCGTTATTAACGGAGACTCGGGCATCACAGATCGATTGAAGCGCTGCAATGATATGACTGGTAATGGCGGCATCCTCTAAGGACTGTTTTGATTCCTCCGTCATCAAATATGCGTCGCTTTTAGCTGCAAGACAAATAATTTCACAGGCATTGTCGATTGTCAAGTTTCCAATATTTATAATAATATCATAAAGTTTTGGATCGTTAATGTCTATTTTGTAAAGGTAGCGTGTCCAGTTTGAGCGATTTTTATCTTCAGTTTTAATATCCAACATTGCCTGTTCCCTGGAGACATTTTGCTTTTGTTGTAAAAAAGCAATTCGATCTTCTTTTTCGGCGAGTATCCGTACTTTAAGCACCTGGGGAATTTCTGAAAGGAGAAGATGGCCTGCATGACCGTGATACACAATATTGCCGTTCTTGGCATATCCTATAAGAGCAGCTTTGATATCCGCAAGGTATTCCTCTTTTCCACTGGCAATCCGTTCAAGGATGCTCGGGGCATTATGAAGGGACTTGATTAATTTTTTTTCAGATACATTAAACAATTTGGCGGCTTCAATCAGAACTTCCCGGCTGATGCACTCGTAACCAAGCATTGCGGCCACTTTTTCGGCAATTTCTTCACCGTGGCTGAAACACCCACGGGAGATGGTGATAATCGCCATGATAAGTTATCCTCCTAAATGATGAACGTTTTTTAAAAGATTTAAGTACGAGCAGAAGAGTATTTATTGAATTCCATAAAAGAAATAGAGAATGGTCAACTCCACTGCTAAAAAGATGAGCGTCATGATAAATCCTGCCTTGGCATAGTCTACCGTTCGATAGCCACCGGGTCTCATGATGAGCGCATTGACCTGATGTGTCGGCAAGACAAATGTGTTGGATGCCGATAGTCCCACCACCAGTGCGGCCATTCGCGGATCACCTCCGGCCATGACCGCCATGTTCATGCATAACGGAACCAGCAAAACCGTTGCACCCACATTGGAAATCACCAGCGTGAAAAAAGAGGTCATCACACCCACCGCCGCCAACAGTACAATCGGTGTCGGATGTCCGAGCATCCCGAGGACGAACTTGGCAATAAACGCTGCGGTTCCGGTTTTTTCGAACGCTACGCCCAATGGAATCAAACCTGCCAGGAGGAAGACCGTCATCCAGTCCACTGAGCGATAGGCTTCATCCACAGAGAGTACGCCGGTAATAATCATGCCGAGAGCTCCGGACATCAGGGCCACGGAAAGCTGAATCTTGAAAAAAATAATTTGCGCCAAAGACACCGCCAACCAAATCACCGCCAGCTTAGCCTTTTCAGGACGCATAATTTCGCCTTCCAAAGGCGTGGCAAAGGTTAGCGACCGTGGCTGCGGCTGATTGTTTAAAATGTGAAATTTTTCCCAGGGTCCTTGAAGTAACAGGGTGTCGCCCATTTGCAGCCGGATATGGGTTAAATTGCTGTAAATAATTTTATTGCCGGTAAACAGCGCCACCGGATTTACACCGTACATTTCTTTAAAATTAACCTGGCTCATTGTTTTACCGATGAGCTCAGACCGGGGAGAAACCACCGTTTCCGCCATTCCGGCATTTATCACGGCAAGGCTCTCTCCGAAAATATCCAGGCCGTCTTTAATTTTCCATCCGTATTCTTGGGCCAGCATGTGAACCATCCTTACCTGACCGATAACGGCAATATCATCGCCCGGAGAAATCTTGTCGCTGCTTTTCGGCACAAACGTTTTTTCATTTTCCGATGTAAAACTGATGGCCACCACGGTCACCAGAAACTTGGGCCTGATGCCCAGCTCCTCTAAGGTTTTGGGACCATCATAATTATCGGGAATATGGATTTCAAATGTATGTTCAAGTCCTTCATAAGCTTCCATCAGCAGCGCTGTAACGCCTTTTTCCGCTTCGCCTTCTGCAGCCGGAAGGACAAATTTGCCGAAAATAAGAAAATAGATAATGGCGCTGGAAAGAAGGCAGATGCCGATGGGGGTCTGGGTAAAAAGGCCGAAGGGTTCAAGTTTTTTGCCCCCAAGAACCATTAAATCATTTAACAAAATCGTAGGGCTGGCGCCTACCAGGGTGATGGTCCCGCCGATAATGGCACAGAATCCCATGGGCATCAAAATGCGGGATATCGGCACCCCCATTCTTTTGCCAATCCGCTGAGCAGCCGGGAGGAACAGGGCTGCGGCACCGATGTTCTGCATCATGCTCGAAATAATTCCCACGGTTCCGGATATCAGGGTAATCACTTTCTTTTCACTGTTTCCCGCAAGCTTTACAATGGGCCCGGCCACCTTGTTCATTACCCCTGTTTTGTCAAGACCGGCGCCGATGATAATCACCGCCATGATGGAGACCACGGCGTTACTGCTTAGCCCTAAGAATGCTTCTTTGGGCGTTACCAGACCGATAAGAGGAAGCAGCGCCATCATAATAATCCCCACGACATCCACACGAACCCATTCAAAAATAAATAGAACGATTGCAAAAACCAGTACAATCATGGTCAAAATCATTTCAGGTGTCATTGTTAAAATATTCCTTTCTGTTCCACGTGCACTCGCATAATTGTAAAAATTAACTGGCTATCAACCTGTTATTCCTTTTTATTTTTTCTAAACTTAAAACATAACCAAAAAGTAAAAGCGACCAGCACCAGGCCGAAAATAAAATGTGTATCCATATCTCCCTCCACTTTGAATTATTAAAACATCCGTTATCAGCGTTTTAAAAAATTTTGCCACAGGAACCAGCATCATTCGTGCCAACTTCTCCCTTTTTAACATATCATATTGATATTATTGTTTTTGTATAAAACACTTGCATTGATAAAGCTTAAAATCAAATGTTGCAGAATGCAACAAATGTAAGGAAATAATTTTAAAATGCTATTAAAACAATCAGTTGTATGGTGTTGCAAAAAAGAAACGGGTGTTGCAAATTGTAATGTTCTGGAGAGAGATGGCGGTAAAAAAAAGAAATCCGACCTTTCGTGTAAAGGCCGGATTTCGGATTATATGCGGTTTACGGATTTGGATTATTCCATGGCTTGTAAAATCGTTCTTTTTAAACCATGGAATAAACGAAAAGATGGGTACGGAGTCTTTCACCTTCCTCTATTCTGGCATCGGCACGATCTTCCAACGTTTCCGAAACCACAAAAGCGATATCTTTGTGTTGTTTGGTAATGGATTCCAGCGCCTCTTCAGGTTCGCTGAACATCACGATGTGATCAAAAGGGATCCCTTTTTCAGCAGCCGCTTCCTTGAATAGATCGGCATTTTTTTCAGACATGCTTTTAAACTCTTCACAAACCTGGTTGCGTGAAGATGAAAAGAGCTTGAATGTTTCGCAGGACAACGGTGCCGTATTTAAGGCCATAATATCATAGGACATCCGCTGCGCCATTTCAAGAGCATAGTCGATGATTTCCTTTGAAAAATTGCTTTCTATGCCCATGACCAAAAGTTTTGTGGGCGCATGTTCTTCTTTTTGCTCGGCCATTGCCTCCATGGCATATTCGGATTCACCGGCCTGAGCAAATGTGATCGCCTCCTGGTATTTGTCCATTTTACTCCCGGCTCTACTCAACTTTTGTCTAATTCTTCCAAGAATTCCTGCCATTTTTTATCTCCTCTTTTATTTTATATTTATTTTCTTCTTCTTATTTGATTTCTAATTTTGAACAGTGACCAGGGGAACGGATAAACCTTTTCTTATTCTTGTAAGTGTATTTTTCTTTTTGGAAATGTTTACGGCTTCATTGGCATCTGGTTCAGAAACATCGTAAATGGTCAAAACAACGTTTCGATGGTTGTTTACATAATTGACAATCTCCTTTTCAGGATGTCCCGACTTGATCGAAAACTGACAAGGAACGCCTGCTTCTTCGGATTCCTGCAAAAGATGTCTGATTTCCTTTGATGCCTCGGCCATAATATCCAAGGCGGTCTCATGTTCACCGGCTTCGGCAAAGGTGGCCGCTACCATGGAGCCCTCTAAAAATTTTCTTGCGAGAGAGGCTTTTTTTTGAACCTTTTTCACATATTCTTGATAATGCTTGGGTCTGATTATCTGAAAAATGTTCAACTCCGCCCTAATTCGCCTGCAAAGTGCAATCGCGTAACGAAACGCTTTTCGGTCGGGTGTCATGCCGTCTATGGCCAATAATACTTTTTCCATTTTTATCCCCTTTTTCCTTCAACACATCAGCCCGGTTAAATGCGCATCTGGGGCCGGGTTTCTTCGCTGCGCCGGATATGAACATCCACCCTTTTCCGGGTTTCCTTTTCCGGCCGGTCATGCATGATATCGAGCGCAAGCTCATGTTCATTGGCTTCAGCAAACGTAATTGCCGCCATCAATCTGTCAAAAGTTTCTTTGAATTTAAACATGGCTGAATTCCTCCTTGGTTCGATTTTTTTTTGCGTTTGATCACTGATAGAGCAATTCCTGTGCCAACAATGCCAAATAAGGACTATCATATTGAATATATTGATTAAACATTGGAATCGGTGTGAGGATAAAATTTTAAAAAATAGTTACAATTTGCAATGCTTCGTTGAGTGAGCAGATAAATACCTAATTTTATGAATATGTTAGGCTGTATTGCAAAAAAAGAACGTCTTGTTGCAGATTGTAACTCTCAAAATTTTCTTTGGTTCTTTCAAAAAAAAATTATTGCACGTTGGAACTGAATCTGTTTTTATGACCTCAAATCGGTCGTATAGTAATGGAATCCTAACATGCGAATATTTGGAAAAGAAAAAGGACAACTAAAGGAACTGCCGTCGGAGCTTGAGGAATTAAAAGAAGAAGTTCGAAAAGCCAGGATGTCCGTACCGGTGGAAAAAGTTGCCTATAAAGAAATAGAGCGACTGACGAAAACGTCGCCTTCAAGTGCTGAATACACCATCGGCATCAATTATATCGATTATCTGGTGAGTCTCCCTTGGAACAAGATGACGGATGATAATCTCGATATTAAACGGGCTGAGTCGATTCTCAATGAAGATCATTTTGGGCTGGCCAAAATTAAAGATCGGATTCTGGAGCATCTTTCCGTCAGGGTTTTAAAATTGTCACACCAGCATAAAATATTGGTGGTAGATGATGAAAAAATAACCCGTCAGAATCTTGAGCATGTTTTTAAAAAAGACGGCTATCAAGTTGATACCGCTGCCAACGGATCGGAAGCGTTGAAGTTTCTGGAAAAGAGCGCCTTTGATGTAATTGTAACGGATCTGAAAATGGGAAAAGTCGATGGTATGGCTGTATTGGAAAAAGCCAAATCGGTCAATCCAAATACTGAAGTCATCATCATCACAGGCTACGCCACGGTGTCTACGGCCATTGAAGCCATGAAAAAGGGCTCGTACCACTATCTGACAAAACCATTAAAGCTCAATGAGATCCGGGCAACCATCCAAAAAGCGCTGTATAAGAAAAAGGTGCAACTGGAACCGAAAGGTCCGGTGCTCTGTTTTGCCGGGCCGCCCGGAACCGGGAAAACGTCTCTGGGAATGTCTATTGCCAAGAGTTTGGAACGGAAATTCGTCCGCATATCTTTGGCCGGCATGAAAGACGAGGCCGAAATAAGAGGGCACCGGAAAAGCTATGTCGGTGCGTTGCCGGGAAGAATTATTCAGGAAATTCGCCGTGCGGAAACGAAGAATCCGCTGATTATGCTCGATGAAATAGACAAAATCGGCCGGGATTTCAAAGGCGACCCGGCCGCAGCATTGCTGGAAGTTCTTGATCCCGAGCAGAATACGCATTTTGTAGACCATTATCTGGATGTTCCCTTTGACCTGTCTCGTGTGATGTTCATCGCCACAGCAAATGCCCTGGATCTGATTCCCGGCCCGCTTCTGGACCGGCTGGAGGTAATTACCCTGCTGGGGTATACGGAAGAAGAAAAAGCAAAAATTGCAGCCCACTATTTAATCCCCAGAGAAATCGAAGAAGCGGGTCTCACGGAAAACCCACCGGTTTTTAGCATAGAAACCATTCACAAGATCATCAGAGAATACACCCGAGAGGCAGGTCTGCGAAATCTCAAGCGCCAGATCGCTTCTATCTGCCGCAAAATTGCCAGGGAAACATTACGCGGTCAGCATGAAAATGGATCCAATATCATTACTCCGGAAAAGGTGGAAAGCCTTCTGGGTCCTAGAAAGTTTTATTTTGAAATTGCGGAAGCCAAAGAAAGGGTGGGGGTGACCCCCGGACTGGCATGGACGGAAGCGGGCGGTCAAATTATATTCATTGAGGCCGCTAAAATGAAAGGCAAAGGAAATCTTATTCTAACCGGTTCCTTGGGGGATGTGATGAAGGAGTCGGCCCATGCGGCAATGAGCTATATCCGAAGCCATGCAGCGTCATTGAATATCCCGGACGACATGTTCGAAACCCATGACATCCACATTCATGTGCCAGCCGGTGCCATCCCGAAAGACGGGCCTTCCGCGGGTCTGACCATTGCCGTTGCACTCATCAGTTTGATAACGGAGCGTCCCTGTAAAAGGAACGTGGCACTGACCGGGGAATTGACGTTAAGTGGGAGAATTCTGCCCGTGGGGGGTGTCAAGGAAAAGGTTTTGGCTGCTCATAGGGCCGGTGTCAAGTCCGTGGTTTTCCCGGCCAAAAACGAGGCGGATATCAGAGATATCCCCCAGGATATCAGTAAAGATCTCAAGATTTATAAAATCAATGAATTGGAAGAAATTATCGATTTAGTGTTGAATTAGTATTTTCAAATTTTGCACCTTAATTGTTATAAACACCTTGGTCCTAAAAGCCTCAGTTCAAATATAGAATAAAATACTTCCCTTTAATTCATATTTTCCCAAAAACCATACTCTTTCGATCTCAGCGGAAAATCATCAATCATACCTAAATCTTGCATTTTGCAAGGCAAATTTCGTGCAGAAATGCACGATGTGATTTGTCCAAAACATCTCAAGATTTTTTATATTTTTTAACCAATTGATTTTTCAATTTTTATTATAGCTGGCATAAAATATGCGTATAAACGTAATCAACGACTAACAAGTCGAAGAAGAAAATCTTAAGCTATTGCAATTTTTTTTTATTAAAGTGAAGGAAAATTTGAAATGGGAAAAAGCTTAGCAATTAAACCGACGATCTCTTCGACCCCCGAGGAATTTTTGGTCGGGACTTGCCATAAAAAAAGATTGAATCAATGGCTGGCCACCGGTATTTGTGGCAATGATATCACTTCCTCCTGCTTGTATGTTTCGGCGATTGCTGCGGTTTTTGCTGGTGTCTTGGCGCCGGTTGTGTTGCTTTTGGTCGCTTTTTTGCTTTATCTTTATAAAAAGGTATATACGGAGGTTGTTGAGGCCCTACCGTTAAATGGCGGCACTTATAACTGTTTGCTGAACAGCACGTCTAAGTTTGCCGCTGCCTTGGCAGCCTGTATGACCATCCTTTCCTATATTGCCACGGCGGTCATATCTTCCAAAACTGCTGTCGAGTATCTGCACACCGTTATTCCGAGCATCAGTATTATAGAGGGAACGATTTTTGTATTAGGAATCTTTGCTGCGCTGGCCATCATCGGTATTACCGAGTCTGCGGTAGTGGCCCTGATTATCTTTATTTTTCACATGGTCGTCCTGACGGTTTTCTGTGTTATGGCTATTGTGAGTATTCCGACAGATTTTCACATATTCAAAAGTAATTTTTCTATCCTGCCGGTGGGCCACAATCTCATTATAGCCTTTGCTTTTGGGTTTTCAGCAGCATTGCTGGGTATCAGTGGCTTTGAAAGTTCGGCCAACTTTGTTGAAGAACAGGACGTGGGCGTTTTCCGCAAGACCCTGCGCAATATGTTAATCGCCGTGGCCATATTCAATCCGTTGATTTCTCTGCTTTCGCTGAACCTTTTTCCATTAGACCAGATTGTAATGTACAAAGATTCTCTCCTCTCGGAAATGGCCCACCTGATGGGGGGTGACACCTTTAAATTGATTGTCGTTATTGATGCCACCGCCGTCCTATCTGGTGCAGTGTTGACCAGTTTTGTGGGCGTGACCGGTTTGGTCCAGCGTATGGCACTTGATCAGTGCCTACCGCAACTTTTCTTAAAAAAAAATCGGCGAGGAAGCTGTCATCGCATTATCATCAGTTTTTTTCTTTTATGTTCATCTATTCTGATAGTTACCCGAGGAAGCCTGTTGTCACTGGCCGGTGTCTATACCATATCATTTTTAGGCGTCATGACGCTCTTCGGTATCGGGAATATTCTGCTTAAAATTCGGCGTAAGGAACTCAAGCGAACTTACCGGACCGGTTGGATGACCATATTGGTTGCAATAACCGCAACCAGTTTAGGAATTTTGGGAAACGTGATCATCGACCATAAAAACCTATCGTATTTTCTCCAGTATTTCATTCCCACCGCATTTTTGGTTGTGATGATGTATTTACGAATTCCCATCTTGAAAACCGTTTTGCAGATGCTTAATAATTTAATGACCCGTGTTTTGCTCTGGAGAACCAAGGTGATCGATCATATTACTGCCATCACTGATCAGAGAGTGATTCTCTTCACCCGTGGTGGAAATCTCGCCCGCTTGTATACGGCTTTCAATTATATTTTCCGCAATGAACCAAGTCGATCCGTCGTCGTGTTACACCTTTATAACCATCAGGAGCAAAATGAAGAGGAATCACTTAACAAAAGTCTGAAGGCGCTTGGAGAAATTTTTCCCAAATTGAAAATAGAATTGTTCGTCCGAAAAGGTAAATTTAACCCGGATATCGTCGAGGCTGTCTCAAAGGAATTTAGAGTGCCAATCAACAATATTTTTATCGGTGCTCCTGAAGAAAAACACCAATTTTCAATTCAAGATCTTGGTGGGGTAAGGGTTATTTTCTAAATGTGAAAGATGAAAACGGGTATAAGAGAGTTTTTAAAACACACTTTCATTTCGTATATGATTAATGATCATTTCAGGGAAGTAATATAACTGGTCAACTTTTTTTTTGCTTTCATTAATTTAATAGATTACATTTTGGCACATAAAGGAGTTCCCATCAGAATTTGGAATTAAAAGACAGCGTCAGACTGAGAATCAAGTGAAAAATATAAAATTCTCCATAAAAATCAAATTTTTTATCACTATCCTTATCCCTACTTTGATACTGATTGCAGTTATCTATCTAAATTACGTTCATTTAAGCTCTTTGGGGCGCAGTGCAGAACATATACTGTCAAAAAATTACAAAAGCATCCAGACCGCCCAACAGATTCGGCAGCTTGTTGATATGAATAGGAACCGCTTGCTAATGTCGCTTTTTCAAGAGATGATCGATGTTCATCAAGGATCTCAGTTTGAACACAATATTTTGTCATTGTTAAAAATTTGTAATGATAACATAACCGAACCCGGTGAGAAACAAGTCATAGAACAATTATTTATCAAGAGTAAAAAGTATAAACTCTTGTATTCGAGATTTATAGCCGACAGTGAACATGCTATTAAAGTTGACCAACAATTCCATGAATTTCTTTCTCTGACGGCATCTTTGATTTCAGATTTGAATGACTTGGTCTTAATTAACGAAAAAGCCATGGAAACCGCTGAACAAGAAACTCGAAAAATCGCCCAAAAAGGGATTAAATACTCCATGGGTTTGCTCTGTGCTGCGATACTTTTCGCTGTTGCTTTTAGCTATATTCTATCATCCAGAATCTCTCGACCGCTGACCAAACTTGCTCAAATCCTGCCGGTGATCAAAGAAGGAAAGGGAAAATACCCAAGGATTCCAGTAGCTTCTCATGATGAAATCGGTTTTTTGATATCGGAATTCAACCGGCTGTTTGAACGACTCGAGGTTTACGACCAACTCAGTGCGGACAAACTAACAGCTGAAAAATTAAAGGTGCGGCAGGCTGAAGAAGCCAAAGCCCAGTTTGTTGCTGACCTTTCTCACCAGCTCAAAACGCCAATGACATCGCTTTCAATGAGCGTAGGAATGATGTCTGATAGATTAGACCGTTTGTCTGAAGAAAAGAAATTGAAATTGTTGAGAACAGCCAGAGAAGACTGTCTCCGTCTGTCGGCATTGATCAACGAATTGGTTGACATCGCAAAGCTGGATGCAAGCCTAAAGCCTCGGCCCAAAGAATTACTGGATATAAATAACGTTGTTAATGAATGCCTTAAGCCCCTGATCAATCAGGCTAAAGAACGAAAAATTCACCTGCAAATCGATATCGAAAAAGATCTTCCGCCCGTTGCTGTAGATTCCCTACGTTTCCCATGGGTCCTCACCAATCTTG
>JAFDCA010000263.1 GCA_019313025.1 Deltaproteobacteria bacterium | reverse complement strand
TCCATGCTGGTCGTGGATGGAGGCCAGCGTGCCCCGTTCGCCGATAAATGAATTCAACAGCCAGCTGATCAGGCTGATGAGAAATGATCCGAAAATGGCGGTCCAGAATCCGTAAACACCGAAACCCGGAATGATGCCCGACGCCATTTTCAGCATGAGCGCATTGATGATAAACGTAAACAGGCCCAGACTTAAGATATTAATCGGAAGCGTCAACAACAGCGCAACCGGTCTTAAAACAGCATTTAAAATTCCCAGCACGGCAGCTGCAAATACAGCCGAAAAAAAACCGCTTACCTGGATACCATCCAGCAAATAAGCGGTGGCCACAATGGCGGCTGTAGTGGTCAGCCATCGAATGAAGATGCCGGGCATTGACGCCATCCATTAAAAAAGCATCTCGTTCTTATCGAAGAGATGCCCGATTTGAAGATTGCCGTTCATTTTCATTGAAGGGGCCATATCAACGGTGACCTTCTCCAATTCCACAGTTTTCATGACGGCGATGTTATTCACCAATGACGGCGCCCTGAAAACGAAATGAAAGCGTTTAATAGCGGTTGTTAATTTTTTCTCTTAGCAGATGGGAACATCTGAAGGTTACCACTCGACGCTGGTCGAGTATCATATCTGCTCCGGTGGCAGGGTTTCGTCCGCGACGCTGGTTCTTTGACTTGACGCAGAATTTTCCGAATCCACTGATCAAAACATCCTCACCTTTTTCGAGGTTGCCCTTGATCAATTCCAGCAGTGTTTCTAGCATTTCGGCGGATTTGTTTTTAGGGTATCCAAGTTGCTCATGAATGGCATCAACGATCATTGCTTTTGTGAGTGTCATAGATCACCTGCTCCTCCGAAGCGTTAATGACTTAAATAATTTTGCACGCAAGTGCTAACTTATCTAGATGGGGTTTGTCAAGAAATATCTTAAATTTAAGCAAATATTTGTTCATTCGCTGCGAAAAGCATGCCAGAAAAAAAGTAAAATTTGTAAAAAATCGAAAAAACGGGGACGATTTTTTTCGGTATGAGCCTATTTTTGATACGGGGTAAGGAAATCTGAAGCAATCCTCGATTGGAATATTTCCGATGAGCGGTTGTATTTTTGGATTAAACAGCAGACGTGAGACCTCACAAAAAGTGGCCCCGGCGCTTAATCAGATTTTACCACAATTCGCTCTTTATTGGCCTCAAAGGTTTTGGGACCGATTCCTGGAACTTTAATGAGATCTTCGGGTATTCGGAACGGACCGTTGGTTTCTCTGAATTCGACGATCGCTGCCGCTTTCTTGGGGCCAATACCTTTCAACTGATCCAATTCTTCGGTCGATGCTGCGTTGATATTAATTTTGGTATTATCGTCGGCCTGTAAAACCGACAGATTCAGGCAGATCGCAACCAGGATTACGGCCATTTGAAAAAAGAGTTTTCCCCTGCGCATGAGACACCTCCGTTAAAAGCAGTTTATGGGAGTCGTTAAAAGAACCTTGCGATAATGTGTTGTTTTTTCTTTACCCGTGTGGCGCCATTCCGCATGGCGATCCTTAATTATGGGTCACGAGCAAATTGAATCACACAAAAATGAATCAGCCACCCGTCTATGGCAGGTGGCTGATTTTCGAGCGCTCACATGATGGAGTATGGCGCTTATTGCGCGATGATCTGGTCTTTGATTCTATCAAACGTCCGCAAGCCAATTCCCGGAACATCCATCAGCTCTTCAGTCAGTTTGAAAGGACCGTATTTCTGGCGATGCTCGATGATACGCACGGCGTATTTGGGACCGACATTCTTCAATTGAGCCAGTTCCTTGGCAGAAGCGGTGTTGATATTTATTCTTTCGCTTTCCTGTGCCCACACCGGACCGATACTAATAAAAGCGATAAACAGGAGCACAAAACCCAACCAAAATAATGGACAACGCCTCATATTTCAATCACCCCCAGACGCTTAAAACAATAGCACATCAAGTTATGCATATTTTAGCTGATGCACACCGCGGCCGCAATACGGCAATTGTCGTATTTTTTTTAGTACTTTATGCGCAAGACTTCTTAAGAAGTATTAGGAAAGGTGGCGGGGTAAATGAATTTTGTAATGAAAAAGTATTATCCCCCCCCATTGGGTAAAACCCAATGGGGCGTTATGGGTTAATGGTTATTGGTTATTCGTCTTGACACATTGATGATTGGAATAAAAGCTAACCTAATAACCATTAACGAATAACAAATAACTAAAATCAAAGGGGTACGCCGGCCTTATAACCGATCCCCTGCCCTTTCAGGCTGTAGCGCGTCACCGATGCCGGTATGAGCACAGAAGCACCCTGGGGCAGCTCGATTTCAGTCTGAGAATCGTGCTCGACGATCGTCAAATGTCCCCGTGTGCAGATGATAATCTCTACGCTGTGTTGCGGTGGACTATGATAAACACTGCCCGCCTTCAGGGTAATAACCGATAAAACAAATTCGGTAGCCGGACTGGGGTATATTCGCTCATTTTCGCCTAAAGCCTGAGGTTTCAAGAGCGTGGCGTCGCGACCTTCGAAATTCAATGTGCGCAGCAACTCCGGCACATCTACGTGTTTGGGCGTTAACCCGCCACGTAGGACATTATCGGAATTCGCCATCAGTTCGATGCCCAGCCCTTCCAGATAGGCATGGAGTTCACCGGCATCTAAGTAAATGGCCTGATCCGGTTCAAGACAGATCAGGTTCAAAAAAAATGGTGAGAGCACACCGATGTCCTCAGGATAATGGTTGGCCAGTTTTATCATCCACTGAAACTCCGGACGATCAGCAGTATCATTGCTTACTTTTTTGAGAGCTTCACCTACAATCCGTTTTTTTTGATCCTGACTCAGAGACATCAAGGATGTGTAAAATCGCTGAAGCCCCCGAGGTGTTGGGCGTTGTTTTAATTCGGCCAGGGCATCATTGAGCAGTTTTAGATTCAGTTGTTGCAGGTCGGTTAGGATGTTCGGAATCCGTCGAAAACGGCTTAAGGCCCAAAAACGGGTTAATGCACAGATACATTCGGGTTTGTGATTATCATCACGGTAATTACGTTGGGCGGCATCCAGAGGAATTTTTTGCTCATTTTCGCGCTGAAAGCCTTTTTGGGCCTGGTGTTTGTTGGGATGGGCCTGAATGGAAAGTGGCTTTGCGGCTGCCAGAACTTTAAACAGAAACGGCAGACGATTATTGAATTTTTTAGCAACGGTTTTCCCCAGAATATCATCGGGGTTCTGGGATATCAGCTCTTGCAGGGAGACCCAGCGGCCGTTGTGGTAGGCTAAGGACGGGGCCTTGGGATGCGCCCCCATCCAGAGTTCTGCCTGAGGTCGATCTTCATTATTCGGGCGACCTAACAGCTCTGGAATCGCTCGCGTCGACCCCCAGACATATTCCTGAATCGTATTTTTCAAAAGATGAATGTTTGCCATTTCAATGCTCCATTGGACGGACGCAGTTGATCTTTTAATCGCGCATACCGGCGTCAGCTTTCATGTAATTTTATTATCATGACCATTCATAACCGTCATGTCAAAAAGTGGATCCGCTTGCAACCGTCCTTTTTTTTGCGATCGGAACGCTTGACAGTCATTCTGCCAACCCATTGATAATAAATCAGAAATTTCCAAAGACTTGACCAAAAGCCATTTTTATAATATAAATAATAATAATAAGTAGTTAGTTGGATTACAGTCGCAGACGTACAATTTAATCTTCAAAAGTCATTTCATTCGCCAAAAGTCAACTAAATTCTGAAAACGATTATATGATTGCAATTGAATCTTCGGGTATTACCGACATCGGCAGAAGAAGAGAACTGAATGAAGATTCTTTATTCTACGATGACGGCATGGGGCTTTACGTAGTTGCGGACGGCATGGGCGGGCACAATGCGGGTGAAGTCGCCAGCCAGCTGGTTGTCGAT
>JAFDCA010000262.1 GCA_019313025.1 Deltaproteobacteria bacterium | reverse complement strand
GAACAATTTCCGTTTTGGTGCCGACAAACGATTAATGGCAGCAATGCCCGATACCGGCAATACATTGTATAAAGCCGCTTGAGCCCCAATTTTAATAAAATGTCGTCGATCGATATGCCGATTTAAGAGAATATTGCTTTTCATTAAAAAATTTGTACTTCCTTTCAAAAATAGATGATTTCAAATTTGATCCATTTCGTTCACAAAATAATATAACATGTTCAAAACATGCCCATCTGAATGCTGCTAAGTCAAGATATTATTGCTTGATCTTTCTCTCTCTGTACTGAAGATAAGAGTTGCGCATGGCAACGTAAGGATCCACCGAGGCTTCTTTTAATGCCTCATACTCACCGATTTGAAAAGAGGTTCGATTAACGAGATTAAAACCCCTGACAGCCATTTCCGCTTCAAAAGGATCAATATAAGTGAGCGGATTTAAATATGAGTCACCTATAAATCCGATGAAATCACGAAGCGTTGAAGGGCCCAGAATCGGCCATACAAGGAAAAATCCATTGCCGATGCCATATTTGGCGAATGTCTGGCCAAGGTCCTCATCATCGGAAAGATTAAGCAAAGGATATTGACTTGCCGGATCTCCTAATCCAAGAACACCAATTGTAGTGTTTACAACAAACCTGGTAAATTCAGAGGCGGCAGCATTCCCTTTACCCTGAAGAATGCAATTGACAAATCGCATCGGCATCATCAAATTATAGAAAAAATTTCTCACACCAACCCTAAAAATATTCGGTGTAATCGCCGTGTACCCTTTTGCCAGAGGCTTGAGCAACCAAAAATAAAGCTTGTCATTGAAATGGTACATTCCCTTGTTCCAGATATACAAAGGATCTGCCAATTGGACACGACGCGTTTCAAACTCCTCCTCAAAAAATTCATCTTTAATTTTATCTTCCGCATCATCCGTTAAAGCAAGATCCTCTGTTTGGTCCAGATTTTTTATCGAAGGCTGATCAGTTGCAACGTCATGGGATGTCTCATTTAATGGTCCCACAGGCTTGTGGGCACATCCGGTGAATAATAAAATGAAGAACAAAAATATCGGCACTATATTGAGATATCGTTTTTTCAGCATATTACTTAGCACTTATCGAATTCTCTTTTTCTTCAGGACCAAATGGTTTAAAAAGAACTAAAAGTTCGGGTAACAGCGTCAGTGCAGCTATCAAGGCAATAAGCATCGCCAATCCAGTCAGCAGTCCGAAATATATGCTGGGGATAAAATTGGACAACACCAGAATTGAAAAACCGATGATGATGGTCACCGACGTATAGAACATTGCATGGCCGATGCTTCCGTGGCACCGGTGTAATGTTTGAATATAATTATAATCGAATCGAAACTCTCTGCCAAACCTGTGAATATAGTGAATGGTATCATCCACAGCAATTCCGACGCTAATTGAAGCAATGGTGATGGTCATCATGTCAAGGGGAATATTCAACCAGCCCATGACACCGAGGACCACGCCGATGGAAAGCAGATTGGGGAAAATGGCAATCAGCGAAATTTTCAACGACCTGAACAAAATCATAAACATACCCATCAGTGCCAGAATCACCACTCCCAAGGTTTGAATTTGTGATTTGAAAAGGCTCTGCAGCATGTTGTTGTATAATACCAACATTCCTGTCAAATGGACTTGATTCTCTTTCAATCCGAATTTGCTCACCAGATCTACGTGAATCTTTTTTAACAGTTCATTTCGCTTTAATGTTTTTTCGGAATCCCTGACACGAACCGAAAATCGAACTTGATTATGATCCACGGACACATATGGCGTTAAAACCATGCCTTTAAACCGGTCGGGGAGTTCATTGTACAGCAAGGCCAGTTCGAAATTATCAAGGGGTTTGTTGTTATTGAGTTTTTCGGTCATCTTCAAAAGAGTCCCCATCGAAAGTACTTTGCCGATTTCCGGCACCCGGTCAAGATAATCATGGATTTCCTTGACAAGGGTCATTTTTTCCAGCGTAAACCAGTATTTGTCTTCTTTTTCCGCTTTATCAAATTCATCAAATGTATCGAATTCATCACCCTTGTTTTGAAGGGGTTTGGGTACGGTGGCTGGTTTTTTTGATTTGGGTTTCTCAAAATCGAGGATAACATCCAAAGGCGTGGTGCCTCCCAGGTTTTGGTCAATGGTTTTCATGCCTTGATAAATCTCGGTGGTATGTTTAAAGTAATCGATAAAACTGTTTTCAACCTCTAGCCTTGTTACGCCAATAGCGGTTAAAACAAGCGCTATGGCGCTTATTACCAATACCAACAGACCATGCGCTTCAGTAAACTTTGCTAAAAAAGGAGTCAATGAAAAGTGCGATTTTCTTCCCACCGGCGGCGTTTCTTTTTGCATCAGCATCAGAATGGAAGGGAAAAGGAGAAATGTCATGACCAAGGATACGAGAATGCCGGTGCTCATCATCCATCCAAAAGTAATCACCGGAAGAATATTGCAAAGCAGCAGGGAACCAAATCCGGCAATGGTTGTCAAAGCGGCATACAAGCAGGGTTTGCCCATTAAGCTTACCGTATCAAGGACAAGTTCACGCTGTGAGGCCTCAGGGTTTTTTATACAAAGTTCGCGGTAACGCACGATTAGGTGAATGGTGATCGCCATGGTAATGATGAGCTGCAATGAAATAAAATTTGAGGATATAACGGTAACTTCCCAGTTGAATAATCCCAACAGACCCATCATGGAAACCACTGAAAACGAACAACAGATTATGGGCAAAAATATCCAGCGAATTTTTTTGAAGATAATACCCAACGTGAGGATCAAAAAAAACAATACGCCGACGCCGAATATTTTGAGATCATTTTTAATAAAGCTGATTAAATCGTCCGCAATCATACTGACCCCTCCGAGAAAGAGGTCTGCTTCGTCACGATAATG
>JAFDCA010000261.1 GCA_019313025.1 Deltaproteobacteria bacterium | reverse complement strand
TTATAGGAGGCCACAAACAGGTGGTAAATCGTGCTAACCGGTCAATCGAAGCGTTTAAATTGAGGGAAGGAATGAAAATCGGTTGTATGGTTACACTTAGTCGTAAGCGTATGTATGATTTTTATTATAAGTTGGTGAATGTAGCGCTTCCACGTGTTCGAGATTTTAGAGGTCTTTCGGGAAAAGCGCTTGATAATCACGGAAATTATACGTTGGGAATTAAAGAGCACATTATTTTTCCTGAGATTGATTACGATAAGATTGATAAAATCAAAGGTCTTAACATTACGATAGTTACATCTGCAAAGACGGACCAAGAGGGAAAAGAACTTCTAAAATTAATGGGTATGCCGTTCAGGAATTGAAGAAAAAGCAGCGAGTTTCGAAGATTGAAGTTTTAAGAAATCTTCAATCTCCGGTAGTCAATCAAATATGGAGGAAGATTTGGCAAAAAAATCTCTAAGAATAAAAGCAGTAAAAAAACCCAAGTTCAAAGTAAGACAATACAACCGGTGCCCTATTTGCGGCAGGCCAAGGGGATTTTTAAGAAAATTTGGAATTTGTCGTATTTGTTTCCGGAATCTAGCCTCCCAAGGAAAGCTTCCTGGTGTAGTGAAATCAAGCTGGTGATGGTTTTAAACAGGCTCAAGAATACTCATTTTATTTTTCCTTCACAATTAGGAATTAAAACTTAAAGAATCAAATTAATAACGGAGAAAGTTATGGCGATGAGCGATCCAATTGCTGATATGCTGACTAGAATACGAAACGCCGGAAAGGCAAAATTCAACAGTGTAGATATTCCAGGGTCAAAATTAAAAATTGAATTGGCCCGGGTGTTAAAAGATGAAGGTTTTATACGGAATTATAAGTTTATTAAAGATAAAAAACAAGGTATCTTACGTGTTTATCTTAAATATGATGAAGATGAAACTCATGCAATTTATGGACTCGAACGCGTCAGCAAACCCAGTCGACGTGTTTATGCCAAGAGCAAGGATGTTAAACCGGTTTTGAACGGAATGGGTATTTCAATTTTATCAACCTCGACAGGAATAATGACGGATAAGAAGGCCAGAGCTAAAAATGTGGGAGGGGAAATTCTCTGCAATATTTGGTAAGTTTATCATTCGTCATGGATAGACAATTGGAATAATGAATGACTGATAAGGAAGTAAGCAATGTCAAGAGTAGGAAAAGCACCGATAAGTATACCCGATAAGACCAAAATAACATACGAGGACAAAATTATTACTGTTCAGGGTGAGAAAGGAACACTTTCAAAATCTGTCCATCCAGCAGTTGATTTAAAGATAGAAGATGGAATGATAAAAGTGAACGCTGTTAAGAATGATAAGAACAGTAGGGCCTTACGAGGATTGACGCGCAGTCTTGTCAACAATATGGTTACAGGTGTGAGCAAAGGATTCGAAAGAGTTCTTGAAATACATGGTATCGGCTATCGTGCAGTACTTAGTGGTAACTGTATCGAATTTAATCTTGGATATTCACATCCTGTCAAATTCTATCTTCCCGATGGTATTTCAGCATCAATTGACAAAAGAAATGTAATTAAATTGAGTGGTATTGACAAAGAGTTGTTAGGGCATACCGCTGCATCTATTCGGAGATTGAGACCGCCCGAAAGCTATAAGGGTAAGGGCATTAAATATGCCGAGGAACGTATTCAGAGAAAGGCTGGGAAAGCCGGCGTTAAAGCATGATAAGGTTATAAAACATGGGATCATTGAATTTAAAAAAACGAGCACGATTAAAGAGAAAAAAGAGGATTAGGAAAAATCTGGTCGGCACAAAGGAACGTCCGAGACTGAGTGTTTTTCGAAGCTCAAAACATATCTATGCACAAGTCATTGATGATACGTATGGACATACTCTGGTGGCTGCATCAAGTATGGAAAAGGCTGTAAAAGAACACCCTGAATTTGAAAATAAGGTTGCTATGGCAGGTTTTGTCGGAAAACTTATTGGTGAGAGGTCAATAAATAAGGGTATAAACAAGGTTGTTTTCGACCGAAATGGTTTTTTATATCACGGCCGAGTTAAAGCTGTTTCAGATGGTGCACGTGAGATGGGTTTGGATTTTTGAACTCAATGCTATTGGTGTCTAATTTAAATCACTGAGTTTAGTAACGCTTGATAACATGGGGTTTGAGTCATCCATGATAAAGGAGGCAGATTTTTGTTCAAACAGGATAAAGGCGAAGATCAGTTAATTGATAAAGTTGTTTACATTAACCGTGTTGCAAAGGTTGTCAAGGGAGGCCGCAGGTTCAGCTTCAGTGCTATTGTTGTGGTTGGTGATGGAGAAGGAAGCGTTGGTTACGGTCTTGGAAAGGCCGGTGAGGTCCCTGAAGCGATTCGCAAAGGCATAGAGAAAGCTAAAAAGAACATGGTCAAAATACCTCTGGTTAATGAGACGATACCTTATGCCGTTGTTGGAAAATATGGTGCCGGCCGCGTTCTGTTAAAACCTGCTTCCATAGGTACCGGCCTTATCGCAGGAGGAGCTGTTCGAGCTGTGTTGGAAGCCGCAGGTGTTCAGAATATTCTGACAAAGTGTATGGGGTCGCATAATCCTCACAATGTCGTTAAGGCCACCATTGAAGGTCTTTCTCGATTGCAGAGTCGCGAACAGGTTGCTGCCAGGCGAAACATTGAAGTAGAAGCCCTTTAGGATTGAAG
>JAFDCA010000260.1 GCA_019313025.1 Deltaproteobacteria bacterium | reverse complement strand
CATATGCTTTCCCAATACCCGTGAGAAAAAGGATGGCGACAATTCATAATGTTGTGTGTTGGCTTTATCGGTTGAAACGGCAATGGAAGCTTCTTTCATGTCTTCAATAAATCGATGCATTGCCAGCCGCTGAATAACAATATCTCCTTGGTTTTCGCCTTTTAACCTTTTCCGGTTAAGTTGGCGAATTCTCATGCGGATCATGAAGTCCGGAACAAAACCTTTTTCAGCCAATTCGATTAATATTCTCATAAGATTTTCTTTTGGTCCTTTATTGGATAAAACGAAAGAGCCTTTCTCATATGATCAGTGGATTCATTTCATTGGGTGTTTAATGTTTTTTTTGGTAAATGGAATCACGCTTTTTTTTAAACAGGACAATGAATTGAAAACCCAGGTTATAGATTACCAGCGTTGGGGAACCTTGCGCATATCTTTTGTAGAATAACCCATTGTATCAATGCGAGTGAGAATTTCCTCAAGCTTTGAATCAGGAATTTCTGGTTTTCTGGCCATCACCCAGAGATAACGCTGGGAGGGAACCCCGACGACAACCCACTGATAATCAGGATCGATGTCCAGGACCAAGTAGTCAAATTTTAAGGGCCATAAAAACTGCACTTTGAGATGGGCATTGGTTTCGGTATCATGTATCCAGGCCTTTTGAGGATAAGCTTTTTCCACGCCACCAAAACTCCCTTTTCGCATACGAAAATCTACGTCGATGCGGTTTTCTTTCTCATTCCACACATAGGTTTCAGTAGAGTTGTAGGCTTCATTTTCCACGAAAATTCCCCTTGCCGAGATAACATACCACTTTCCCATGTAGCGACTTATATCCACATGTGACGCTGTTTTGGTAAACTTCATGCCTCCACATCCTGTGAGTAATAGTACACTTAATAAAATCAAAATGTTTTTCATATCCTCAAAAACTCCGTTTTACGTTATAAACCGGTCATTCACCTTATGTTTCTAAGATAATAACCCCGGTTATAGTGTTGACATAATTTTCAGCATATCTGGCCAAAAAGCCAGCCTGAGATCAACCTTTGTTTCTTTTTAAGGTATCACTAAAACCGAAACGCTTTCACATCAAAAAAACGGCAGGACCTTTTACAGGAGCCTGCCGTTCCACTTGCTTTCCGCTTAACGGTTATCGTCCCATGAATGGCCTGTTGGATATAGGATTTGCCACAATCAGATTTATAATTTGCACGTGGCGACTGCTTTGTTCATACAGGCATTTATGAAGTATACAATGGTCAGAATTGCAATGGTCGTACCGATCATAATTCACCTCCTATTGGTTTATCCCTTAATTTATCTACTTAAAGTCTAATCTATAGCTCATATTTAATTCTCTTACCAATATTATTATTTTTTGAGATTGCTCTGTCTATTGACTTTTATTATTTCTCTTTGTGCAAATCAACCGTCTCTAGCCTTTATCTCTTATAACATTCCCTTTTTCATTCGATATCAATATTTCCTTGGTCTTTAGACAAAAGTTACGGTTTAAAATAAAAAATGCAATACGGGTTAAATGGGGTTTGAATAATAGGTTATACCTATCATACCTTCAAAAGCGCTTTATAAGCAATGTTATGTTGTACTGGTTATTCTTTCAGTTTCGACGCAATTCTTGCGACATGTTTGCCTTGAAAACGTGCGGCGTCCAGCTCATTTTCACTCGGCATCCTTTCCCCAGAGCCGCCGGCAATTGTGGAAGCGCCATAAGGAGACCCTCCCGTAATTTCATCTATGCGCATTTGTCCCTGGAAAGTGTAAGGCAAACCAACAACAACGAATCCATGATGAAGCAGGGTAATGTGAAACGAAAGGATTGTGGACTCCTGTCCTCCGTGTTGTGTCGCACTGCTGGTAAAAACACTTCCCACCTTACCCACCAAAGCCCCTTTTGCCCAGAGCTGTCCGGTGGCATCCAGAAATTGACGCATCTGACCGCACATGTTACCGAACCGCGTCGGTGTACCGAAAATAACGGCATCTGCTGAAGCAAGCTCCTCTACCGTGCAAACCGGTACATTTGTCATGGATTGTTGTGCGTCAACGGCTCCCAATTTTTGGAGCACTTCCTCCGAAAGGGTTTCAGGCACACGACGCAGAATTGCCTCGGCGCCCTCAACTTCCCTTACACCTTCTGCAACAGCCTTTGCCATTTTATGGACATGACCATATGTCGAGTAATACACAATGAGTACTTTCATGATAGGGTTCTCCTTTTTGCAATTTGGATTTAGGTGGTAAAATACCAGTTTTACTTTTTAACCACATTGTTCATAAGTTGCTGCCGTTCGATGTTTACAACTCCAAATGTCATTTGGGGTTGATGGTCAATAAAGACCACTGCCGAATTGTCGGCGGTAATCAAACCGCCATCGGTATGTTTTGATATATTTGTCATTTTTATAACCTCCAAGTCTGGTTTTCTATTTCGCAGAAATACGCTTTGCCCATTTTAATATCTTGGCTTAAACATCTTCTATGGGAAAAAAACAAAACCACTAACTGATAACAAGCGTATCTGAATGAAATCCGACTTTTTTAAGCAGCCGAATCAGTTCCGATCTTTTTTCCTTGGTTAAGATTTTAACAATCTTCTCTAAATTCAGTTGGTGATTTCGATAAGCCTCTCTTATCATTTTTCGGCCGCTTTTCGTCAATTGCACGTAAAAGCAACGGTTATCGGATGGATCCCGGACTCTTTTCACAAGTCTTCTCTTTTCCAACCGGTTTATTGCAGCCGTCATTGATCCGCTAGTTAACAATACCTTCTGACCGATTTGGTTTATGGGTAATGGGCCTTTATGCAACAGGGCCTCCAAAATAGCGAAATCCGAGAGTCCCAACCCGGTTTGAGCAATGGATGCTTTATCGACTCTTTCAACAGCTTTAGCGGCCTTCCATAACACCAGGCGTATGTGAGATCCGGTTTCCATAATTCAATCGTAAGGAAATAAATCTTGATGTCAAGGTATAAGCTTCTTTTTTCGGGTGTGAGTAGGGTCTAACGGCATCGAGTATTTGGCGGCAGGTGTCACTTTGAAAGTATTAAAATTCTCCAGGTCATCCAGTGGAAGAAAAAGGTTCAGGACATCAACACCCAGATACATGGATTCTATGTTTTTGATTGAGGGTGTTGGCCTATTATAATACTCAGAATCATCTCCTATTGCATTTAACAAATTTAGAATTAATTTTGCAGTGAAGTATTTAACCACACTTACAAGTAATTGGTTTGTGGATCTCTGGTGGAGGATTTTTTATATTCAAATAGGATTATTAAAATTGACCACCGGATCTGAAGATTGTGACCAGACTAAAAGGAGGATATCATGGATATAAAAGACTATTGTTCCAACGTGGATATGGAACTCACGGTATGGAAGGCTAAAATTTTTGACACCATTCGTAAGGCTGATAAATTGGGATCTGCGGATCTGGAAAAAGTTCTTCCAAACATTCAAGACCTGAAGATGGTCATCACCGAATTGGAAGACAGAATCCATCAGCTCAGGACAGAATGTCCTTTGGAGTGGAAGCCAATAAGGGACGAAATTGAGGGTGTGAAAGGCAATTTAACCAATACATATGACGAAGTAATTGATTATATCGGCGGAAGAGCCGCACCTGTGGATGTGCCAGGCTAAACATAAAACAGATACCTGTGTCCACTTTTCTTCTTCAAGGTTGATTCAAGCTGTCCGACATGCTTTTACCATAAGTTGTCGGACAGTTTTTTTTCATATCACCCTTTTGGGTTTTAGACATTAATGTATTAATTCGCTAAAATGAAAATATTTTAAGTAAATTTGTTAAATCTTTTATTCGTTATTTTGGAATCGGTCGATAACATCTTGTTTTAACTTCATAACAGCCAACTCCTTGGCCTTGGCTTCCACTTCGATGGTAATGTCGAGATTCTTCCAGCACTCCGGAAAATCATCTGCATCAATGTAATCATGATGATTGCGAGGATTTTGGGATTTCCAACCATGCTTGGGGCTTGACAAGTGAAACAGCGGCTCGCGGTTCCAGGTGGCCATCGCCAGTTCCGTAGCGGCTTCAACACTGCTACCGTCGGGAAAACATCGATGATGATGCACGTCGTACACCAGAGGAATTCCCATGTCTCGACAGACCGGCAGCAAATTCTTGGGTGTGTATACCCGGTCGTCGTTTTCCAAGGTCAATCGCGAGCGCACCTTTTCGGGGAGTTGTTCGATTTGTTTTCGAAGTCGGCGCAGTGACGCGTCTTTATCTCCGTAGGCCCCTCCGCCATGGATATTGATGACATCCGAATTCACCCACCCGGCCACTTCGACCTGATAGATCAAATCAGCGATAGAACGCTGAATCACCTCGCTGTTGGGTGAAGAGAGCAAAACAAACTGGTCGGGATGAAAGGTCGTTCGAATGTCATGTGCTCGGCAAAACCGGCCACAGTCTTTGAATGTTGGCATAATT
>JAFDCA010000259.1 GCA_019313025.1 Deltaproteobacteria bacterium | reverse complement strand
TTTCACAAAATTGATCACCGAAAAACCACCCGCCATGATTCCAAAACCGATCATCGCTCCCACGATGGAATGGGTAGTAGAAACCGGCAGCGATTTCCAGGTGGCAAAACTGACCCAGAGGGCAGCGGCAAGAAGGGCCGAAAGGGCACCGATAAGGGCCACATGAGGATCGGTCATGATATCCGTGGACACAATCCCTTTTCGAATGGTGTTGGTCACATGGGAGCCGATAAAAACCGCGCCGAGGATATTTAATATTCCAGCAAGAAATATGGCCTGGCGAATGGTAATTGCTTTGGCCCCCACAGATGACGCCATGGAATTGGCCACGTCATTGGCACCGATGTTCCAGGCCATGTAAAAACCGAAAATATAACCCAAAATGAGAATAATATAGGGTTGTGTCATTATAATTGTCTTAAACGTCTTGGTATTTTTATAACGTTATGAAATCAAAAATTTCTTAAAGGCAACCTGTTTGTGCCATATGAACGAAAGAATGGAAAACTAGAATATTGGGGAAAAGAGCGTAAAATAAACTATTTAAATTGTAACAATTCCTTCAAACCCATCATTCCATTATTCCATCATTTTTACCCAGTGACTCTTTTTTCTTTTTCACCGGGGCCGCTATTTCAATTGGGACGAAGCTTTTAATTTCTATTATTTGTTATGATAAATAAAACCGACCTTACATTCGGAGAGATAATGATTTTAGGCGGGCACATATCACGGCGTATCATTTGAATCAATCAAAAATATAATGGATTGATTAAATCACCGTTTGAAACGTTCAATTTCGGTAAAATATCTTCGGAAATGTTGTCTATAAACCGGCAGGGTCGGTTTAAAACCATTCCCGAGGTTCGGTCATAAATTTGGGCCGGATATGTAAAAAAAAGGGTTTCCTTCGCCCTGGTTGCCGCGACATAGATCAGCCTCAGCTCTTCTTCAAGATCTTTTTCGTCATGAATAGCATGTATCGACGGGAATCGGCCGTCAAGCACCCATATGATAAAAACCGTGTGCCATTCAAGGCCCTTGGCGGAATGCACCGTTGAAAGAACGAGCCGGTCATCAACCGGATCATGACTTAATAAAGTGTCATTTGAACTCGTATTCGGAGGCTCCAGGGCCATGTCGGTCAAAAACGGTTCAAGATGATGATACCGCTCCATAATGGTAACAAGGTGTTCAAGGTCTCTCGACCGTTTTGGATGATCATCGTATTTCTTTTTTAATAGGGGCAAATAATATTTAACAACGGCTTCACCCATTTGGGCAACGGACATGGGCTTGGCGTCAATATCAGAAAAGAGGTGCTTGAGTTTATCCAATCCTTTGGATCTGCCGGCTTTAAGTTTGGTTTTTACAAATCCTGTATGTCCTGCTTTTTCAGCCATAATCCTTTCGTAAATGTCCAGGGCGGTTTTGGGTCCAATATTGTCCAAGAGGAGAAGTATTCTATACCAACTTATCCTGTCATACGGATTGAAAAGCACCCTGAGATGGGCCAAAACATCCTTGATATGTGCAGATTCAACAAATTTAAACCCCCCTACTTTGACAAAGGGAATTCCTTCTCTGGCAAGTTCAATTTCAAGATCAAAAGAATGAAAACTTGCTCGAAAAAGCACTGCAATCTGTGTTAAAGGTACGCCGCTGCCGTGTAGGTTTTGTATCTTTTCTACCACGAATCGTGACTGAATGTTTTCACTTTGTGCCTTTATCAGCAATGGAAGCACGCCGCCGGGTTTCCGCGTAAAAAGTTTTTTTGAATATTTCCAGGTTGCCCGCTCAATAATGACATTGGTAAGGTTTAAAATTGGCTCGACACTGCGATAGTTTTCCTCCAGCTGGATGGTTCGGGTCTTTGGAAATATTTCAGGAAATCGCATGATATTTTCAAAATTGGCGCCCCGGAACGCATAAATGCTTTGTGAATCATCCCCCACCACCATGATATTTTCATGAGTACCCGCGAGAAGATAAATGATCTCCGCCTGAATCTTATTGGTATCCTGATATTCATCGACCATTAAATATTGATACGTTTTACACATGTTGTCTCGAACATCGATATGTTCTTTTAAAAGCATTTCCAAATATATCAAAAGATCATCATAATCCATAAAATGATGCTCGGCTTTTTGTCTTTGATACGACTTTGATATTTCATGAATTGCTTCCAAATGTCGGATAAATTGGGGGTAATCGTTTACAACGATATCTTCCAAAGACAAATCTTTGTTGACAGCCCGGCTAAAGATATTGGCCAGTGTTTGCTTTCTAGGAAGGGAACCGGACTTTGCTGTTCCTGTCATCGCTTTTCTCATCATGCTGATAAGATCTTCAGAATCCATTCGATCAATGATTGAAAATCCGTGTTCAAATCCAAGTTTGTAGGCATATTTTCGCAAAACAGCATAAGCGAATGAATGAAACGTTCCACCGGCAACACGTTGACATCTATCATCGAGCAGTTCTGTAGCTCTTTTTAACATTTCCTGGGCAGCTTTACGCGTAAAAGTCAGTAGAAGAATGGAGTTCGGTGAAATACCTTCTTCTACAAGACGTGCAACTCGATAGGTAAGCGTTCTTGTCTTCCCGCTTCCGGCACCTGCGATGACAAGAAGAGGCCCTCGTGTAAAGTTGACGGCTTCCAATTGAGACGGATTAAGTTCTTTTTTATACTGAATTCGATAATTCATTGATAGAATCCGGATAAATGCAATTAATTTTACAAAATAGTCTGAAGTATTGATTTGAAAGTGTTATCTTCCAAAAGATTGGTATGCTTGTCAAGACTTGAAATGATTTTATATTATTTAACAGATTTTGTTGACTTTTTAAAAAAATATATATAGTAATCTTAAAAGTATTCGCAACTTTGTGAAACCACATCAACCAAGGAGGAAAATCAAATGAAGAAGATAAAGGCTCAATTGAATACATTATCAAAATCCCTTGTTTCGCTTTCCAAAAAGGTAGAAAAGATTACCGATCAGGTTGATAAACTCCAGGCCCCTAAAAAAGCTGTGACTGCCAAAAAGACTGTTGCAAAGAAAAAAGTTGCCAAAAAGGCCGCAGCAAAGAAAGCGGCGCCCGCCAAACAGGTGACAATGCTGGACACAGTATTCGATGCCATCAAACGAACCAAAAAAGGCGTGACGGTTGCCCAGCTTAGAGAAAAAACAAAACTGGATTCCAGACAACTCAGTAATGCCCTTTATAAGCTCACCAAAAAAGGTGTGATAGAAACGAAGTCTCGTGGTCTTTATGTGAAAAAATAACTTCTTAAAAGATTGCTCGATAAGCAGTAAACCTTGGCGTTGTAACAGTCGAGAATGACGCCCCTGTGAAACAGGCGTTACATTTCACAGGACGAGTAGATGGTGTCGAAACGGGATCTTCGTTTCACGAAGCAAGGCGTCAGGCCGTAATCCATCCGGTATCACCGATTTTCTCAACTGCGAAACAATACGGGCGAGTTTAGACTTAGACCTGCTTGAGGATACACTATACGAAAATTTAAGCACCCGTTGCGGAGCATGCAAACGTCTGGCCAACAATCTTTTCATCACTTTCTCGGTGTATGATTTATACAACCATAGAGTAACGATGACCTCTCTTTACAGGCCGCCTGAACACCACGAACAAAGTCTCCTGTGTGTCCGATGAAACGTATCAGGCAGACAGGAGACATTGTAATTTCCTTATAACATCTGCTCTGCTTTAATACATCTATTTAGGAAAATTCCCTTCCGGTATTGTCATTTTGAAGATCTGTTTTATATTCTCTACATGTTATCTAAAGAATACAAAAAAGGTTTCTAATTCTTTGAAACACCGGTTGCCTGATTATATTCATCCGGACTATTTTATTGGAGTATTCGTATGTTAAAAAAGCGTCTTAGCATTTTTTCGAAAAAGTTCTCACCCGGTATTCTTATCATTGTTGTTTTTCTACTGGCTTGGTTTTTTGTCCCTAAAAGTATTGCATCCGAACATCCGGCTAAACATCTTTCCAAAACGAATGCCGCCTTTGAACAAAACAAGTCTTTGGATTTATGGTCCTACAATCATAGAAACTTTCTTCCCGACCCGGCGCTTGTGTTTAAAAAATTACCTAACGGCTTTGCATATGTTTTATTTCAGAATCAACACCCCAAAAATCGTGTTAGCATGCATCTTTACATTAAGGCAGGTTCATTGCAAGAGTCTGAAAATCAACAGGGGGTGGCGCATTTCTTGGAGCATATGCTGTTTAACGGCTCAACACATTTCAAGCCTGATGAACTGGTAAAATTTTTTCAAAGCATCGGAATGCAGTTTGGACCGGACGCAAACGCCCATACCGGATTCAACCAAACCGTCTATGATATTCTTTTACCTGAAGGGAACAAGGAAAACCTGGCAAATGGTCTGGTTGTAATGAAAGATTTTGCTGAAGGGGCCCTTTTGCTGCCATCTGAAATCGAAAGAGAACGACGCGTCGTTTTGTCCGAAAAACGGACTCGGGATTCAGCATCCTATCGAACATATGTCAAAACGCTCAAATTTGAATTTCCGGATGCCAGAATATCAAAAAGACTTCCTATCGGTCAGGAAGAAATACTCAAAAATGCTGACCAAGATCAATTAAAAGCTTTTTATGACAAGTGGTATCGACCGGATAATATGATTCTTGTTTTGGTCGGAGATTTTGACACAGAATTGGCAACCATGCTGATAGAAGATAAATTTTCTTCAATAACGCCCCGTGCGCCTCCTGGAACAATTCCCGAACTCGGAGATATCAATCATAAAGGTATAAAATCTTTCTACCATTTTGAAAAAGAATCAGGAAATACGACGGTCAGCATTGAAATCGTTGATAAGATTTTATTCATACCCGATTCATATGACGTTCGAAAAAAACAACTGATTGAGGATATTGCAAACCGAATAGTAAAAAATCGACTCGACACGTTAATACAAAAACCTGGAACCCCTTTCACATCTGCATCCATTGGCTCTGGAATTTTTCTGCGTCAGGTCAAATACGCTGATATCACAGCGGATTGTAATCCGGAAAACTGGGAGAAATCGCTTTCACTCATAGAACAAACCCTTCGGCAGGCATTGATATTCGGTTTTACAACATCGGAACTGGCGCGGGTAAAAAAAGATCTTCTTTCCGAGTTAGACAATGCGGTCAAAGGAGCCTCTACTCGAAATAGTAAAAAGCTGGCAAGAGAAATCATTTGGAGTCTGAACTCGAATCGTGTGTTTATGTCGCCTCAACAAGAAAAAGAGCTATATACCCCAATAATCA
>JAFDCA010000258.1 GCA_019313025.1 Deltaproteobacteria bacterium | reverse complement strand
GGACAGTTGAAGATCGCCGAGATTAACAGCTTTAAAGTTTATAAAATCTTATAAGGTCGCTCAGGTTAATGGAATCAGCAAAGATGCAGTTATTATCAACAGGACACAGGCACAGATTTGGACTTTAAAAAGTCATCATTTCAATAGGTCAAAATCGACCGGCCTACCCACAAGTAACTTCAAATATTCTTTTTTAGGTTGTTCACAAGAGTTCCCTGAATATGATGAAATAAGTGTTTTTGCAAATTGCACGGAACCGGGAGAAAAGTAAAAGGGAAAAAAAACCTGCTCATCCCATTCATATCTATCAGAATAAAGAGCCATTCCTTGAGGGGTTTGATTTTCGATGCATAGCTTGTAAAAATCTTTTTGAAGTTTAATATATCCATTCGGTACAGCCTGTTCATATGTCAAATAAACTTTAAACCATGACATGGTTTTCCCCTTCTTTCGTTTGAAAATGCTAATTTAATTTATAAATATAAAATCATATCATAACACTCGCCTTTTTCTCCTTTATGTGCATGAGGCTTCAATTTCTGAAAGGTGAAGATGCATATGCTTTTCGTTATGAAGAAACCCCTGCCAGATCATCCTGGCAGGGGCAAGGACATTCATATTTTACCCCCACGGTAAAATGAGCTGACGTTTAAAAAGATAATTCTTCAAATATTTGCTTCTTTTTTACCACCCCCTTTCTTAAATATATTAACTACAAGAAAACAATCAGATAGATAAATACTCAAAACAAAAAAGCCTTTAGGCAAATTTACCCAAAGGCTGTAATAAGCAGCTTCGGTAGCCCGGCTGTCATAGCTTTTCAGCTTTAGACCCGTGGCTTTGCGTCTCCGCCTTTCAACGGATTTGCCCTTTCGATCTATCTATTTTTTAGATATTATAAAAAAGATCCATGTAAATGTCAATAAAATTACCTTACGAGAATAGGCGTATCAATAACTTCGATGATTTGATTTTAGGCTCTCTGATCAAATATCATACCGACAATTTCATCAAATTTATCCGTAAATCTTAAAATTTCAGAGGACGGTATTTCTCTGATGACTTCACCAGTAGACTCATCGGTTACAGTTACTACAATTTGGCCGGAAGCTTCATGAACTCTAAAGTGCAGATCGACATTATTCACGATGTTAATATGTTGCTGCACACCCGATAAAAGTTTTTCCAATTCAGAAGTATTTGGCGATTTATTAGACTTGTTGATCTGATCATTTCTCTGCGTTTCGTCTGGACCTGGAGCCAATTTTGCCTGAACCGTTGGAGACAAGCTTTTTACAGATCCAGTTATAGGTTTAATTGACATAATAAACTTCACCTCCTTATACTTCTTATCGTATAATTTTTTAAAAATCTTAAGCCATAGTTTTGAGCTGTATATATTGATATCCAATATCTTACTCAGATCTGAGCCAACTTGTTAAAAATGTTACCTAAAACAGCAATGAAGCATATACTGCTTTTTGTTGACATTCATAGCTATTATTGAAATAAATCACCCTTAATTCCGATCTATTATTAAATGAGGAGCCTCCTATTATGACACTCAAAAAAGCTCAGATTGTTGAGTCAGTTCAGGATCAGACCGATTTTTCCAAGACCAGATCCTCAGAAGTTGTTGAAACCCTTTTTGAAATCATTAAAAGAACACTGGAGTCAGGTGAGGATGTGCTTGTCAGTGGGTTTGGCAAGTTCTGTGTAAAAGAAAAGAGTAAACGTTGGGGCAGAAATCCAGCAACTGGTGAGGATATGGTTCTCAAGGCAAGGAAGGTTGTTACGTTTAAATGTTCTGGTAAGTTGAAGCATAGGATTAACGGATAAATTAAATCAATAACTCTTTACGGAGATGAATCCATGGGGTCAAAGAATGAAAATTAGGTCTTTGTCACAGACGTAATGGTGTCTTTTTCATCAATGGTTATTTTCATGGTTAATAGGAAATCATAATTCTGGAGAGTTCAGAAGTCTAATTTAATCATTTTCAATCCCTGAAATTTTTAAGAAGTTTTCTCTTTTATCATCCACAACCAAAATCTGGACACACAGGATCATAAGAGTCTTGACTCTCAGCCTCAGTCCCTCTGAGTTCATTCATTATATTTTCTTGATTCTCAAAACTTTGCGTCTGACGTTTCACCTTCTCCAAAGCATCCATCTGCACTTGATCCTCTGCTTTCCGTTGTTCATACTCCATACCCTGTTGTCTCTGTTGCTCTATTATCCAACCATGATCATAATATTTTGAATGATCATTTGGGTCATGATAATCATCTAAATAACTCAAGGCCGGTATGATCAACATGCCAGCAACGATTAATGCTTTTACAACTTTCTTCATGGTTACAAAGTGTTATAGGAACATAGTTGTAATTCGTTTGCTGTTCTATTTTATACCTTTTTCGATCACCCTACGAGTTCGTTCAATATCCACACCAATTTTGTTCCTCTATCTGTTAGAAATGCAACATAATCCTCAGAATCGTGTGGAGACGGAAAAGCTTTTATCAGACCAAGGCCGGCATCAATCAACTCTCCATCAGCAGGATCTTTAAAATAGTATTCACCGAGAATGTTGATATTCATTGATATATTTGCAATTGAGCTCTCCATCAACCTGCTCAAGGTCGAATAGGAAACCGGATCAGGCTCATTACGTGCCAGATGCAACAATATTTCTATCTGATCGATATTTATGTCTTTTTTGACATGATCCTTCAGGATCTTTATTGCCTGATTTATTTTTTTGATGCCTTTCATTTCAAATCTTGTCTCATTCATTTGATCAACACTCCTTTATCAAGTATTTTTTTGATCAAATTTCAGGTTTCAAATTTATATGCATGATACGTTCCATAAAAGCTCGTTTGAAGAATGTTTCGACATTACAGTAGGTTATTAATGGCTGCTGGGTTAACATTCAGGTGGAATGACATTTCTCGGCAAAACACTTGACGAATATTGTCGGTATATTCATTACGCTAAAAACAGGATGGGCCCTTTTGTTTCCGAGGTTAAATCCTTACCGCTTTTTGAGAAAAAGAGAAGTCTAATTTGAAAAATTCATTATCGAAAACAAAACCGGGGATTGATACCTGTCTTTTTTTCAGGTGAAAGATGTAGAAGAAGGAAAGGATATTTTTGCTAAATCAATTACAGATTTTAAGCATTTTATTATTTGCTTTAGATTTATTCCTCGTGCTCAATTTCCTTTTTAAGAAGTTCTACAGCTTCGGAATCATTAACGGGAATTCGTTGACGCTTGATCTTAATCGTATGATTTCCCTCAAACAATCTGGTGCGGCTAATTAGCCAAACGACGAAATTATCTTTTTCAATTTTCCCGAAGTCAGCCAAAATCTGGATGTCAGCAGTTTTGGACATTTCAAAACCGCCTCCTTTATATGGACTTTCAGAAATAATCTGTACACCGTATGGAAGATCGGAATTTAACAAACCGTAAAGGGCGGGGTTGTCTGTTTTGATTGAAATTTTGTTATTCATTGTCTTTTTTTCGTATTCTTTGAATAGGCCGTATAACTCTTTTAAATTACAGCAGAATAAAATGCAATAGAAAATCCTGTCAGAATTGTATGTGGGGGATAAAAAGAAAAGGGTTGCTCAGAAACGGCTAAACCGAGCAACCCCAAGTCATGACCAACGTAAGGCAAGTCATGAAAAAATTATATCGCAGGTAAAGGAAGAACTTTCGTTCCTGTTTGAACAACTTAAAAAGGAATCGGATTATAAGAAAAAAAAGGGACGATTATCATAAAAAATATTAAAATTGCTACAATAATAAATTCTATTTTAAATTCGCCCATGACAACCTCCTGTTTATTTGAAAATGCAAAAACCGTGCAAAATAAGAAAATTGACTGAAATCGGATTTAAAGCTCAATGAAAATAGATAGATAACTTATTAGGAAAGTCTGCATGAAAGTAATAATGTGTCTGAAATTTTGACGTATGCTCTATAGTATTCATCAAAAAATTTACATAATAACGCCCTATGGGATAGCCTTGAAAATAAAAACCCCTGAGAGCCCCAACTTTCTCAGGGGTTAATCAAGGGGATAATTAGAAATAAGACTTCCCGTCCCTATTTTAAGATATCGGCAAATGTAATCAAAATCTTAACACAAAATACCACATTGTAATATGCCAAAAGTTATTTTCAAAACCTTACAGCATAAACAACCGGAGCCGAAAAAGAATGACTTCAATTTAAACTTTAGGTGAAAAAGAAACAATGGAAAGGGCGAGTATAGTTTATTACATGTACCTGGTTAAAAGATCAAATATCACGAAACTTTGATCCATTTAGATTACCCTATAATAATCGGACTTGTCAAAGATAGTGTTTCTGCCCAAAATTAAACTCGTGCCTGGGTTGTGATATGTTATTACGGTATCTCAGAAATTTCAGATGCTTGATATTGGGAAGAAATTGCCAACGAAAT
>JAFDCA010000257.1 GCA_019313025.1 Deltaproteobacteria bacterium | reverse complement strand
GCCAAATCGAAAAGATTTCAGATGCAGCAAAACAGGTCGCCAAGGGAGATTATATGCGTTCGCTGCCCATAACTTCTTCAGACGAAATAGGACAATTGAAGACCAGTTTTAACACCATGATCGAAGGTTTAAAAGAAAGAGATTTCATCCGTGATACCTTTGGACGATACATGGATCCGGAAGTCGCCAGAGAACTCATGAAACGCCCTGAGGCCAATAGAATGGGAGGCGAAAAACGCGAAGTGGCGGTTTTGATGTCCGATATCCGGGGTTTTACACCCGTTTCTGAATCCTTAAGTCCTGAAGAGACCATTCGTATTTTGAATCATTATTTTTCTCACATGATTGAGGTGATTCACAGGCATAAAGGAGTTATTGTAGATTTCTACGGTGACGGGATCCTGGTTTTTTTTGACCCGCTTGAAGGCCACGTTAAAAAAGAAGTCCATCGTGCCATTCAGTGCGGTCTTGAGATGCAACAAAATATGACGCTTTTCAATAAAGAAATGAAATCAAGAAATCTACCCGAGCTTCACACAGGTATCGGCATCAATGTGGGTGATGCGGTAGTGGGAAATATCGGCTCCGCAACCAGAGCCAAGTATGGCATTGTTGGGTCGGCAGTAAATATTACCCAAAGGATCCAGGCTGAAGCCAAAGGAGAAGAGGTGATCCTGTCAGACTCGGCTTATGGCTTTTTAAAAAATGATTTGAAAATAAAACATTCTTTTTCAACCCAATTAAAAGGTGTCAATGTAACGATGAACTTGTATATCGTTGAAAGTGTAAAAAGTAAACTCGAACCTGGAGGTTAAAGAAACCATCCTTTTGATCGGCTGTTTCATAATCTTCGAAAGGAGTTTATATGAAAAAGGTATTTATTATCGCTACGGTTATTATCGGATTAAATATAGGGTTTATATCATTTGCCAAAGATCTGAATGTAGGAGGCTACCAACAGTTTCATCCTAACCAGGTGACAGAAAATCAAATTGGAGCCGGATGGGGACATAAATCCATGACATATGGAATGATGAATCTCATGTCAGGAATGACAACCCAAGCAGCTGAAATCATACGCTCAGGAAAGGCTTCACAGGAGATGAATAAGAGATTAGCAGAAATATTGGATCATGTAGCAGAAATGCTGAACTATGCACCTTCTTATATGATGGGCGTAAAAGCTGTGGATTCTAATATGATGAGTCTCATGCAAGGTATGCTGAAGGATCTTGAAAAAATGCGTAAACAAATCGGCCTTAAATGAACAGGAAAACTCTCAATTGCTGGAACGGTTCTTATTTCAATTTATATCATACATAACATGCCTGCAAATCCAGCGCTGCTTCCGTATTGTCAGGTGCATATTTTTTGGAATTCAAACTTGACAACCCTCCAAAAAGTACCACTTTGTTACAAGATAATGCTATAGTAGCATGTTTATAGCAACATCCTTGTCACAGAGACGGAGGCCGTTGATTGCCTTTGCTTTAGAGAAAGATGAAGGTGGTATCATGAAAAAACTATTAGCGCTTATGCTTATTTTCTGGTGTTATATGGTCGGTATAGCCTTGGGATATGATGCCGCATATTTCTATAATCTCGGCCTGGACAGTTCCCAGGCCAATATAAAAATCAATTATTTCACCCGGGCCATTGAATTGAATCCTGTGCTGTCAGATGCCTATGAAAAGCGGGGAATGCTCTACTATTTTCAGGAACACTACCCTGAAATGAGTGATGATTTTCTGAAGGTTACCGAGCTGAATCCCAATGATTCAAAAGGATACACCATGCTCGGCCTGGCCCGCTTGAAAATGGACGACCATGATTCGGCGATTTTCAATTTGAGCCGCGCAATCGAATTGGCGCCTGAACTTTCAATGGCTTATGGCTATCGGGCGGAAGCGTATCGTCTAAAAGGGATGCTGGACCTTGCGCTCATAGATGCCGACCGGGTTCTCGACATCGGCGGCAGCAAATCGACCATCGGCAGGGCTTATTCGACCCGGGCAAAGGCTTACAGAGAATTGGGAGAAATCGAAAAGGCCGAGGCTGATTTCAAAAAGGCGGTGAATTTGGATCCCGCATATGATATTTATAAGTACTTCACCATCACCGAGTACCTTGCTGATTCTGCCGGCAGATCCGGCAGTCTTAAAAGCGTCGGCAGGATGGGAGCCGCCGTGATGGCTGCCATTTTTTTAGTGCTGATTTTTAAACTGACATTGCCGCCACCCAGAAAGGGCGATGAGGATGAGGATTCCTGATAACCTGTTTTGTGTGAATAAACGAAAGTATTGCCCTATTGAGATAAAATCATATCCTCATAAGTAGCATGTTAATTGCGTGGAGGACATAGATTTCGTGACGGAACAATCCATAACATTGCCGATAGCCGGGATGACCTGTGCCAACTGTGCATTGAGCATTGAAAGAGGGTTAAAAAAACTCGAAGGGGTTCAACGCATCAATGTCAATTTCGCGTCAGAACAGGCGGTGGTTGCTTTTGATCCAAAACAGCTTCACGTAAAAGATGTTGTCAAAAACATTCAAGGATCGGGCTTTTCTGTAGCCTCAGCAAAAATTGAACTTCCCGTCACCGGGATGACCTGTGCGAACTGCGCAGCGAACATCGAAAGGACTTTAAACAAAAAAGTTCCCGGTGTCGTTCAGGCTGCTGTAAATTTTGCCACGGAACGGGTTTCGGTGGAATACCTTCCCACAGTTTCCAGCATTGACGACATTGTTTCCGCCATTAAAAAGGCCGGTTACGGTGCTGTGCTTCCGGACGAGGCCATGGAAACAGAAGATGCAGAACAGGCCGCACGCCGTGACGAAATCAAGGATCAAACCCGTAAATTTGCAACGGGTGTGATCTTTGCCCTCCCCTTGTTTGTACTCAGCATGATGCGGGATTTCAATTTTATCGGCCATTGGAGTCATGCACCCTGGGTCAATTGGTTTTTCCTGTTTCTTGCCACACCGGTTCAGTTTTATACCGGATGGGATTACTACATAGGCGGTTTTAAAAGCCTTAGGAATAAGAGCGCTAACATGGATGTTCTCGTTGCCATGGGATCTTCCATCGCCTATGTTTATTCGATATCGGTTCTCCTTTTCCCAGCCCTTGGCCAACATGTCTATTTTGAAACCTCGGCGGTCATTATTACGCTCATTAAACTGGGTAAAATGCTCGAAGCCCGGACCAAAGGCAAAACCGGAGGCGCCATACGAAAGCTGATCGGACTTCAACCCAAAACCGCAACAATTCTCAAAAACGGTCAGGAAAAAGCGATCGATTTAACCCGAGTCAGGGTGGGTCATGTTGTGATTGTCCGGCCAGGCGAGCGGATTCCTGTAGACGGCATTATTCTTGAAGGAGAATCCTCAGTGGATGAATCGATGCTCAGCGGTGAGCCGATTCCGGTGGACAAGCATATAAATGATTTTGTGGTGGGGGGAACCATCAACGGTGAAGGACGTCTAAAGTTTGAAGCCACCCGTGTTGGAAAGGAGACCGCCCTTGCACAGATCATCAGGCTGGTTCAGGAAGCCCAGGGAAGTAAGGCCCCCATCCAGGCCATCGCAGACCGGGTGTCGGCCGTATTTGTACCGGCTGTTATAGTAATTGCCCTGATTACTTTTGGGCTTTGGTGGAGCATTACCGGTGAATTCGTACCGGCCATGATTCGCCTGGTAGCGGTTCTCGTCATCGCTTGTCCGTGTGCCCTTGGACTTGCAACACCAACAGCCATTATGGCCGGCACGGGAAAAGGCGCCGAAAAAGGAATTTTGTTTAAAAAAAGTGAGGCTCTAGAAACAGCAACAAAACTCAATACCATCGTACTCGATAAGACCGGAACCATCACCATGGGCAAACCCGCTGTGGTCGATATTGTGGCCTTCGATTCTGACTTGGAAAACGAAAATCAGCTTTTAAAACTTGCTGCTTCTGTCGAAAAAGGCTCCGAGCATCCCCTGGGAAAGGCCATTGTTAATGAAGCCAAAAACAGGGCCATCAATCTTTGGGAGCCTGAAAACTTTAAAGCCGTGAGGGGGTTTGGAGTTGAAGCCAAGATCCAAGGGAAATGGGTAAAATTGGGAAAACCCAAATGGTTTCACTCAACCGGTATAGACATGGAACACGCTGAAAACAAAATCGATCAGCTCCAGGCTCAGGGCAAAACGGTGATGCTTCTCGTAAGGGAGAATATGTTGTGCGGCCTTGTGGCAGTGTCCGACACGCTGAAACCGGAATCAAAAACGGCGGTTGAACAGCTACATGCACTGCACCTCAAAGTCGTCATGCTGACAGGAGACAACCTACAGACCGCCCAGGCCATTGCTTCGGAAGTCAACATCGACGAAATTTTCGCCGAAGTCCGCCCCGAAGAAAAATCCCTAAAAGTCAAGGAACTCCAGGAAAAAGGCGAAAAAACAGGCATGGTGGGGGATGGAATAAACGACGCCCCGGCCCTCGCCCAGGCAGATGTCGGAATGGCCATCGGAACCGGAACGGATGTGGCCATCGAAACCGGAGATGTCATTTTATCCAGTGGAAGCTTAACCGGTGTATCCAGGGCCATTCGAATCAGTCGCGCCACCATGGCCACCATCAAGCAAAACCTGTTTTTTGCATTTATTTACAATATCATTCTCATTCCCGTTGCCGCAGGAATTCTTGCACCGTTTGATGGTGTTCCCGTATTTCTTAGACAGCTGCATCCCATTCTTGCAGCACTGGCCATGGCATTCAGCAGTATCTCCGTGGTTTCAAACAGTCTTCGATTGTATCACGCCAAAATCGAATAGCACACTCCCCTCATAAAATAATTTCCGGTTTTCTAAAGTGATTTTCATTAAATAATTGAGGGTCCGGGGTATTTTTATCGGAAATACAAATGAACGTGTTCGAGCGAAATGGATAATCTTTTTTAAAAAGCGTATACTGTTTGAGTGGTTTAAAAAAAGCATTATCCATGGAGTGATTTTACAAAGAAAAACACTCCAACCCCTGATATAGCTATTGTCAGAATAACATTCCGTTTCATCCGCCGGATAATTTCGTTGAGATCTGCAAGAACTCGCAAACAAAAGCGCGTAAAAGAGAACATGTCCATGGCTTTTTAGAATATC
>JAFDCA010000256.1 GCA_019313025.1 Deltaproteobacteria bacterium | reverse complement strand
GCGGGCACGATTTGACGGATTTTGTCCAAAAACACATCGAACGGAAAAAGAAATAATTCTCTTCGAAAGTCTAATTGAATACTACTTAACATTTTGATGAATTCTTCTGTTTTAGACTCATAAAGCGGCATAGATCACTATTGATTAAAAGTTAATTGAGAGTTCATTATCGAAAAAGAATTCCTATCAAACGTGATATCTTGCATGTCGGTTAAAATTTCCATGATGTCAATACCATCTGATACATGTTACATATGCAATTCAAACTTTTGAAGTTAGATAAAGTTCACCAACTGTTTCATCATATAATAAATCAGTGGAATAAATATGGCGGGAAGCATGTTGCCGACGTTGATTTTTTTAATTTCAAGCAGATTAAAGCCGATGGCCATGATCAATAGACCGCCGACTCCGGACATTTGATCGATAACCGGCGGAATTAGAAAGGGCTTCATTAATGATGCGGTGAGGGTAATAATCCCCTGATATACAAATACGGAAATCGAGGAAAACAATACGCCGATACCAAGTGTCGATGAAAAAATAATGGAGGACAATCCGTCCAGTGCGGATTTGGCGAACAATGTTTGATGATTGCCGGTGAGCCCGCTTTCCATGGATCCCACGATGGCCATTGACCCCACGCAATAGACCAAGCTGGCCACCACAAATCCCTTGGCAATGCCATCACCGGATTTTGCAAATTTGGTTTCAATCCGCTTGCCCAGATTCTCCAGCCGGTCCTCTATTTTTAAGAACTCTCCCAACAGGCTTCCAATGACCAGGCTGAAAATGAGCAGCAATATGGCATCCGTCTTAAACGCCATTTTAAGGCCGATGAGTATGACCGCAAGGCTGAGGGCCTGCATGATGGTAACCTGATATTTATTGGAGATACCGCCCCTGAAGAGGATCCCCAATAGACTTCCCACAATGATGGCCAACGTATTGACGATGGTTCCCAGCAAATTAAAACCCCTAAAAACGTACATCACCAAATTTTGGAATCTGGATGAATTGAACATGTACGACAAAAGATTCTATCTTTAGTTGGTTTGACATTAAACAGTCAATGTTTATTTTTTTAGCACTTAAAAATAATAGGTTATATGATTAATCCTTAATTCTTAGCCGCCTGAATTAAGGGCAGCAGATCATCAAATCTTATAAAGACAAATTCAATACTCAGGAGGAATGAATGCGTTTTGACAAATTCACAATAAAGTCACAGGAACTTATTCAAAATGCACAATCACTGGCCTCGGCGCATAACAATCAACAAATAGAGCCGGAGCACCTACTTTCCACCATGCTCAAAGAACCCGAAGGCATTGCCCGGGCCATGCTGAATAAACTGGGAGTATCCACAAATGACGTTTCTCGTGAACTGTCCAATGCCATTGACAAACTGCCGAAAGTCAGCGGAAGTGCAATGGGTGATGCCTATATTTCTCCCAGGACCAAACATATCCTTGACGCGGCGTTTTCGGAAGCCGCAAAAATGAAGGATCAGTATGTCAGCATCGAGCATATCCTTCTGGCCATATCGGATGAGAAGTCGGGCGAGGCTGCCGGAATTCTCAGGAAGAGGGGAATCACTCGAGAGTCGATTTTAAAAGTTCTCATGGATATTCGCGGCTCCCAGCGTATAACCGACCCAAATCCTGAGGAAAAATATCAGGCCCTGGACAAGTTCAGTCGCAATCTCACCGACTTGGCCCGTTTGGGGAAGCTCGACCCGGTGATCGGGCGTGATGACGAAATCCGGCGGATTGTTCAGGTGCTTTCCAGACGAACCAAAAACAACCCTGTTCTCATCGGCGAACCGGGTGTTGGCAAAACCGCCATTGTTGAGGGATTGGCCCAACGCATTGTTGCCGGTGATGTTTCCGAGACCCTTAAAAACCGACGGCTTGTTGCCCTGGATATGGGGGCACTTATTGCCGGTGCAAAATATCGAGGAGAATTTGAAGATCGCCTGAAAGCGGTCCTTAAAGAGGTTGAAAAAGCAGAAGGCGAAGTCATTCTTTTCATCGATGAACTGCACACCCTGGTGGGCGCCGGTGCCAGTGAAGGTACCATGGACGCATCCAACATGCTCAAGCCGGCCCTTGCAAGGGGGACGTTGCGGTGTGTGGGTGCAACGACATTGAATGAATATCGAAAGTACATTGAAAAAGACGCGGCACTGGAAAGACGTTTTCAGCCGGTAATGGTGCTTGAGCCGACGGTTGAAGATACCATATCGATTCTTCGGGGTCTCAAGGAAAAATATGAAGTTCATCACGGCGTTCGGATCAAGGACTCGGCCATCGTTGCCGCGGCAACCCTTTCTCACCGCTATATTTCGGATCGTTTTCTCCCGGATAAGGCCATTGATCTCATTGATGAATGTGCGTCAAAGCTCAGGATCGAAATCGACAGCATGCCTGTTGAAATCGATGAAATTCAGCGCAAGATCACCCAGGCCGAGATCGAACGGGAAGCGTTGAAAAAGGAATCGGATCCAGCATCCAAAGAACGCCTGGCCAAACTGGAGTCGGAAATCGCCAACATGAAGGATGACATCCTTGAAATGAAAGCACACTGGCAGAATGAAAAGGATCTTATCCAAACCATCAGAACCATCAAAGAACAGCAAGAGCAACTGGGTATCGAAGAACAGAAGGCGGAAAGGGAAGGGGACTTGGCAAAGATCGCGGAGATTCGATACGGTAAATCTTCAGACCTAAAAGCCCGGTTGAACGAAGCCAACGAGAAACTGGCGCAGCTTCAAAAAAAGAGCAAAATGCTCAAAGAAGAGGTGGATGCCGAAGACATCGCAGAGGTCCTTTCCAGATGGACAGGGATCCCTATCAGCAAAATGCTCGAGGGCGAGAGAGAAAAGCTGGTCCATATGGAAGATCGACTCGAGGACAGTGTGATCGGGCAGGAAGAAGCCATTTTAGCGGTTTCCAATGCCGTTCGCCGGGCACGTTCAGGACTGCAGGATCCAAACCGACCCATCGGTTCCTTTATATTTATGGGACCTACCGGTGTCGGAAAGACAGAATTGGCAAAAGCACTGGCAGAATTTTTGTTTGACAGTGACCAGGCCATGGTCCGAATCGACATGTCGGAATATATGGAAAAACATGCGGTTTCAAGGCTTATCGGCGCGCCTCCCGGATATGTGGGGTATGAAGAAGGGGGATATCTGACAGAGGCGGTTCGGAGACGGCCCTATTCCGTGGTGTTGTTTGACGAAATCGAAAAAGCACATCCCGAAGTCTTCAATGTCCTGCTTCAGATTTTAGATGACGGGCGCATGACCGACGGTCATGGACGGACGGTTGATTTTAAAAATACCATCATCATCATGACATCCAATGTGGGGAGCCGATGGATTCAGGAGATAGGCGCATCCAGACGAGAAGAAATGGAAGAACGGGTGACGGAAGCCCTTCGGGCGAGCTTCAAACCCGAGTTTTTAAACCGGATCGATGAGATCATCATTTTTCACAATCTGACTCAGGTACAGATCGGCGATATCGTAGATATCCAAATGAAACGCCTTGAATCGAGGCTGGCCGAAATGAACATAGAACTGACTCTTTCCGACGAAGCACGGGCATTTCTGGCTGAAAAAGGATTCGACCAGGTATACGGTGCCCGTCCGTTAAAACGGGCCATTCAGAAATACATCGAAAACCCGCTGTCCATGGAGATCCTGCAAGGGAATATTTCAGAAGGAACAAAACTAAAAGCCGATGCAGAAGGGGACCGAATTGTATTTAACCCGATCTAACCTGAACTTTCCCCATGCCCTTCTAAAATCATGGTGTCTCAAATTCGTTTTTCCTCGGGCATCTCTTTTTATCCCCAACGACGATGGTCCGGGGCAGTTTACCGCTTTGACACCGATACCCACCATCATATTTTACGGGCCTGAAACGCCGGTGCTCTGTGGTACTCTCAGCAGTCAGGCTGATTTTTACATTGTCTAAATATTTTTTGTCGGATATGAGTTACTATTTTCAATCCCATTTGTTCATACTTCGATAAAAGGTGGCAGTGATGCGAACTCTGCTGTTTTCTTTAATTTTATTTGTAAGCTTAACTGGCTGTGCCTTTGCACTGGTTTATGGTGAAAAAGACGGCATTTTTTTTTATTTTCCCGAAAACGAAAAAGAAATTGCAGCACGTCTAACAAAAAAAATACCTGAAATGGTGGCTTTTCTGTCTCATTGGAAATTGCCGATTAAACCCCCACTCCACATCATTCTGGATGACAAATTAGATGCACCGGAAGTTGAAGTCCACGTTATTCCACACAGGGAAATTCGTATTCCCATCCGTGCCCCGGGTGTTCTGGAGGATGGATATACAGAAGCCGATCCTTGGGAATATTTTACGTTTAAGGGTCTTTGTCTTCAGAGCATTTATGGCATCCGGTCCGATATCCCTGAATTTTTACACACGTTTTTTGGTGAAATCATTTCTCCGAATGTCATTATGCCGCCATGGGTAGAGGAAGGGATATGCAATTTAATGTATGCACTGTATCGGCAAAAAGAAATCCAGGACCCATTTGAATCGGCATTTTTTCAAGCATCGCCGCCTCCGGATCTTGACATTGTCAGCAATCACCCTGAGATATGGCCCGGAAAACATGGCTATAGAATATACGGTAAGCCCTTTATATACTGGCTTTATAGAAAATACGGCTGGGAAAAAATAATCGATTTTATTCATTTGCACGGAGGCGGCATCATTCCCATCGAAATTGATCTAAAGGCACGACAAATTTTCGGTAAGACCGGAGTTGCATTGTGGAGAGAATTCCAGAAGGAGCATGCACGCGAAACTAGCGGCAAACCGGGTCTTCTCATAACAGGGTATTGGAGCGAACCATTTATTTTTTGGAATCAGGCCGGTGTTTATCCCGGTAAACTTAAGATGGGCAATCGTGGGAGATACGGTTATGTGGAACCAGATGGAACGCTGTGGATTTCTGAATATGACAAAGCATCGAAACTATACAAATATCCAAAAAGATCCGAAGTATTTACCGATACAAGACATCTCTGGGATCCGGGAATAGGGCGCGTTGCTGTTACCCGGAAAGGTCATCTGCCCCGGATCATTGTGTTCCCAAATGATTCTAAAGGGGGGGGGCGTTTATCAGAAAAATCAGAAAAAGAGCCGCTAGAAACAATCCCGGCCCCTCCGGGCATCATTCAACTTTCCGGGCCCGTTCGTGACAGAAAAGGAAGGATCGCCGTCGCCGGCAATCTGGCAGGTAACTGGGACATCTGGGTCTATGACGGCCAATGGTATAGAGTAACCAATACACCGTCAATTGAAATGGATCCATGGTGGGAAAATGATTCTCTTGTGTACGTTTCGAATATATCGGGCAAATTTCAGATCCATGGAGCAGATCAAACTCAAATAACACATGCTCAATATGGCGCAATTTTGCCAAGGCAAGGCAAGTTTTTAAATCTCATTCAGAACGGATGGCAACTTCAGAGCTATAAAAACAATGGATTGCCTCTCACTGAATTCCAGTTTTTACCTGAAACCCCGATTGAAGTTGCGTCAGAACCGACGCCTCTTGAGGCCAAGTCTTACAATCCTTTTAAGAGCATCTGGCCCAATTATATCCGACCGGATATATTCGTCGGGGTAAATGATCTGCAACTGGGCGTTGCCACAAAAAGCAGAGATGTCATTGGCGACTATGCAACCGATGCAGGCATCCGCTATTCCTTTGATTCTGATTATATCGCTTTACAGGCAGCATTTCAGGCCAGGCACATCGGCACTCGGTATGCAAGATACCCGCTTTCATACACCACGGCGCTGGCTCAAATGGTAGATGAATCTCGAAACGAGATCAAATTATTCTGGAGACCCGCAGTGCTTAATAAAATCATACGTGCCGAATTATTGAAATCTTCGGATGGGACCGAATTATATCAGGGTATTGAATTCTCCGCGAACTGGCGAAATTATGAACCGCTTAATGAGGAAGGACCCACCGAAGACGAGTTCTGGGCCGCACTTTCCTTTATCGATACATGGGGTATCCTGCGAGGCTGGGGAAGTCTGGAATTTTTTTCCGAGGACAGACAATCACTATACGGAGGGATACACATCCTGTTCGGCGATCAAACCCTTACATCCGTTCACATGATGGCAGGTCGAGCCTGGGGTGAATCTCTCAACGGCCATAATACATTTCGTATCGGCGGTAACGTTACCGAAGGTTATTTTACACGAAGACCATCCAGACTTTTTCCCATAAAAGGATTCGACTCAAACATACTGGAGGCCTCAGAAGCTGTTTCCACCGGAATCGAAGTTTTCTGGCCCATAGCCAACCTGCAGACCGGTTATGAAACCTTACCTCTTTTTTTTCACCGGTTAAGACTGGGAACATTTATTGACGCAGGTTATGCAGGAAAAAACATCAACAGCGACGATCTTCTGGTCGGCGGAGGATTTGAGTTGGTGACATCGCTGGAGATTGCCTGGGGGAATTTGTCGTCTTTCCGGTTAGGGGTTTCCTGGCCGCTCGCACAGCCGGATTATCTGAATCAAACGGGACCGCTGTTTATATTTCAAATCGGTCGCCCACTGTAATTAGGCTTGATTGAAAGGGTGGCTTACTTTTTTGCCTCTTCTTCCGCCATTTCGGTAGCTTTTTCAGGTTCACTAACAGTGGCTTTATCAGCTTTTTCACCCTGTTCACATGCAACGAAAACCAGTAGGCAAACTATGCTAAGAAAAAATATAAGTTTTTCATAATTTTTCCTCCTTTTTAGATTTAAAACAATTTGCCTGTCTCCAAATATTTCAACAGTTGATTTAGAAAGCATAATCGTTGGATAAATGTATTTTTTTCTTACTACGAAATAGTCTCTCTTAAGCGTTTAACTCTTCAAAATGTCAAATAATATCTGATAAACTATCAAGCTTTGTCCTTGGTGTATCTAAATCCCTTCACATATAAATATTATGATTATTAATAGTTAGGTGTAATCCTAAATTTTTTCTATTAAACACCTGTATGAATTTTACTTCACGAGCCTCTTATATTCATTCGAATATATAAGATAATATGAATAATATTAAATAGATAAAAAATTTACTCTGTGTGGCATACCTATTGCAAAATTTTATTACTTTTTATTAAGCAACTTTTTACATAAAGCTTCATTGCTGTACCTCCCTCCTCACTGGAGACCTATTTCAGACGGCAAGCAGCTTATGATATTGTAATACTGAAATGGTCGCCACCTTCTAAGGCATTTTAATTTAATAAGAGGCGAAACTGTTAAAGACATATGGTTCATAAAAGATTAAAGCGGATGTTTTTCCCCAATTTTTTACTTTGCACTTTAATTAGTATTAACCCTTGACCTGGTGGCAGGCAGAAGCCTTGCAATCCTTAGAGCCCTGAAAATTTATTACGATCTTGGTAGACGATAAATCATTAGCCACAAAAGTAGAAATTTAGGGGAGAGTTCAAAAATTAAGCCAATAAATTAAGGAGAAGGACATGAAAAAGAATTATTTGACACCGTTGTTTATTTTTATGATTAGTACCATGGTAATCGGTTGTGGCGGCGAGAAAGTTATGAGCACCGCACCCTCTTTCGAACCGTATCAGTTCGATGCTAATCAGTATTCGCCCAAAGTTGACAATTTTATGGTGATTTTGGATACATCTTCTTCCATGGCGGATAGGTATCAAGGACAAGCCAAGGACGCTATAGCTAAAAACTTTTTAGTGGCAATGAATAAGACACTTCCAGAACTCAAATATAACAGCGCACTTCGAACATTCGGCCACGATGCCTATCTACCGGATAGATCTACCATGCTGGTATATGATGTAAAATCCTATTCGACCTCAGGATTTGAATCGGCCGTGAAAGGTGTGAAAGGACCTGGAGGGGATACTTCTGTTCCGTTGGCCAAAGCCATTACCGATACCGGAAAAGACTTTGCAACGAGCGAAGGTCCAGTCGTGCTCATTATCGTTAGCGATGGTGTTGATATGGACCAAGCACCGGTTAAGGCTGCCGAGGCTCTAAAAAAACAGTTCGGTGACAGAATTTGCATCGACACGGTACAGGTGGGGGATGATCCCGACGGCAAAGAGATTCTGGAACAAATTTCAGAGGCGAGCGGCTGTGGACATTCAACCAATGCCGACAGACTTGCCGATTCGTCGAGCATGGCGGGTTTTGTAGAAGGGTTATTTTTGGCCAAGCCTGCTTTCGATCCCATCCCTATGGCAGCGGCACCAAAACCGGTGGACAGTGATAATGACGGCGTGTCGGACAATCTGGATCAATGCCCCAATACGCCTATGAAGGCCACGGTTGATGCAACGGGATGCTGGACTCACCACGAAATTGTGCTGTTTGATCATAACAGTTCATATCTAACCTCTGCATACGATGATGAACGGAATAAAAATGAACTTAATAAACTTGGAGATTTCCTAAAAGAGCATCCTAAAACCCAGGTTGTTCTTTCCGG
>JAFDCA010000255.1 GCA_019313025.1 Deltaproteobacteria bacterium | reverse complement strand
ATAACTGGATTTTCTTATGCCGCTTTAAGGCCTCAGTATATCCCGGTTGTATCCCCCACAAGAACATATCGATATTTCCTTTTTTCAGTGCCAGCACGGCAACGTCGGCGGTACCGTACACTTTGAAAAGAAGGTCATTCACATACGGGCCGAGAATTCGACCGCCGATGTTCTCACGGAGGCCGAAAAAATACCTGTTTTTTTCAAGATGAACGTAAGTGCCTCGCTGCCATTTTTTTAAAACGAAAGGACCGCACCCCACCGGTTTTTCAATTTTTTGATTGATTAGGGCTGCCAGTGGTTTTTGTTTGGCTCTGGCGGCTTGGGCAATACTCGTCCATTCTTTTGTTGATACAATGGATGACGTCAGGGTTCGGGTCAAAAATATGGCCGTGGGTTCCTCGAGATAGAACCGGACAGTGCGGCTGTTCGGTGTTTCGATTCGTTTTATAAATTTCCAACTGGAATAGTACCGAGGGACTCTGAATTCTTTTATAATGCCGGCGGTAAAGGCCACATCCTTTGATGTAACATCCGATCCGTCCGACCATTTTGCCGGTTTCAGACGGACGGTATATGAAATTGTGCCCGGATGGTATTTCGGTTCGCCGTCGGCAAGCCAGGGGATCAGATTGAGTGTTTCGGGATCACGCAAATAGAGCGGCTGATAGATGAGGGATAATATTTTTTTTGAATTGGCGTCGCTGGCCAGCCAGATATTCAAGGTCTTGGGTTCTTCATGCAGCCCTATTTTTAAAAAGTGATGATCCGGCTGCTTACCACAGGATAGCGGCAACAATAAAATTATAAAAATATGAATGAGAAACAAAGATTTACGTTTCAAAGCCGTTGCTATATCCAAACTTATGCTTTCCTTTGTATTGCTTTTTGTTCCACGAAATCGATGACCTTGACTTCCAGTTTTACATGGTCCAAACGGTTGATACGGGGAATCCCCCCCGGACTCACACAGTTGATTTCGACCAACTTGTCTCCGATTACATCGATCCCCACAAAATAGAGGCCGTCTTGTATCAGGCGGTCCTTGATTGTCCGGCAGATTTCTTTTTCCCGTTCCGTGACTTCATGTTTGAATACGGTAGCGCCCGCATGAACATTGGTTCTGAAATCTCCTTTTTGGGGTTTACGCCGCATGGCGCCCAAAATTTCCCCATTTAACAGCAATATCCTGATATCCCCTTCTTTTTTTACGATTTCCAGAAATTCCTGGACCATAATCGGTTCCCGTTCCGGATAATTTTCGTATCCCTTGACATAGTAATTGATCAGAGAATTGAGGTTTTCCTGGTCCTTTGTACTGACCTTAATGACACCTTCACCGCCGAACCTTTGCAGGGGTTTGATCACCATGGCCCCCCCGAAATCATCGATGATTTTTTTGTGTTTTTTTGGGTCTCTGGATACGTGGGTCACCGGAATGATGTCCGGAAAATTGAGAGTATATAATTTACTGTTGGCGATAATTTGTCCGCTGGTGGTATTGATCATGAACACCCGGTCATTGATTGGTGAAAGAAACTCCATGGCTTGATAATTGAGGGGGGGGTCTTTTCTTAAAAACAACACGTCAAGTTCGGTCACGGTTTCAAATATGAGTTCATCCTTTTTCAGACAGTTTATGGTGGATCGCCAGTATTTTTTCATGGAAAGATCCGGTGCAACGGTAATATTTCGCATCCTGGCGACAACCTCGCCCCCGCGGATATATATATCATGAGGTTCAAGAAAATAAACCGTATGCTCCCTCTGATTGCACTCGTACATCAGGTGGCTGGTGGTTTCCCACGTCGGTTCGATGGATTCCAACCGATCCATCATAAAGGCTATTTTCATTTTTAATACCTTTTCAATTGTTGATACCTTAGTGCTCTAACTCGTAAATTCGATGACGTATTTACAACTTGGTTGGTTCATTCTATTTCTTTATTGAAATTTCGCGCTTCAATTTTTTGGTGAAGTTTGCGAATTCGACCACAAAGGACCTTGCAGATTTCCAGAGCAATTTGAGGATATTCGCGGACGATTTCTTTGAATTCCTGTTTATGCAGAACCATAAAAGCGGATGGTTTTTCCGTTCTGATACTCACCGATCGTACCGCATCTTCAAACAGGGCCATCTCTCCAAAGTATTCGCCGCCGGCCATTCGGTCGATTTCAATCTCATTGATTTTTCCCAGGTCTTTAATCACCGATACCTCGCCTTCAATCATCAGGAACAACGTGTCTCCCGCGCTGCCCTCTTTGATGATGATTTCACCCACCGGATAATCAATCTCTTCAACCACGGAAGCAATGGCGGCAAGTTCCCCAACGGACAGACTTTCAAATAATTCAATGCCCTTTAAAAGCATGATTTTTTCAGAAATGGTGGTTTCATCCGTCATGGGGTTCTCCTTTCTTTATGTGTGGATAATTTGTCGTGCTCTCCTTCGGATGAATTTATTTTCTGATGTGGTAAATTCAGATACGATCTGGGAATCGAACTGCTCGGGTTCATGGTTTTGTATCAATTCCAACGTCAATGCCACTGTGACCCAATCCTTATAGGCTAACAGGTGAGAAATAAACCCTTTTTTCCCGGAGTCCAACCCGATGAGTTGAAAGCGTTTTCTACCGATGTCAAGGCTTTCCTGGGGGGAGGAACTTTCCATCAACGGAATCATTTCTTTATACAGGCGTTTGTCCATCATATTTTCAAGGGCCTCCATGGCATTAGCACGTTTACGGGAATCCAAGGAGAATATCCCCCTGTATATAATTTTCATTTCTCCCGTGGTGTCCTGAAGGGACAGAACCCGAAGAATATTGTCGATTCGCTGCAACTTTTTTTGGTTTAAATGATCAATGAGGAGTTTTCGCGAGTCGTTTTCGGGAAAACTTTCAAGACTTAAAGCATCTGACAGATATTGATAGCTGTCCTTGATTTGATGTCGTGCAAACCGGAAAACATCCAAGTCTTTTATATTCAAAGATTCCAATAAAGTAAATATGGCCTTTCTGATCCGGCTGTTGGGCATGGCCAGGGACTCGACCAGCAGCTGGGTGTTCTGATAAGGGGCTGTTTGTATCTTTTTTTGGGCCATCTGAATAATATCTCCGGAGGAATCTCCCATCATGGAAATGACTGTTCCTAAGAGTTCGTCATTATCAATTTCAATGACGGATAATGCCGCCAGACGGACACGACCTGTCTGATATGACAGATAAGGGCTTGCCAGATCATTGAGCGTCGCCTCTTTTAGGGTATAAAGAGCGTTTAAAAGATCAGGCAAAATCGGTTCGTTTTCTTGCGCAACCAGCATGTTTTTAAGATGTTCTTTGAAATATTTATCTCCGGATCCTCCGGCGGCAATGACGCCGGTCTGCCGATCTTTCAAGGCCTCGGATCGAAGATAGGATTGGATAACCGGATGGTATTTTTCAGGTGTATGGCGATACAGACCGATGAGCGCATGAGCCCTTATTTCCGGATGATGATGGTGTATAAAGTATTCATAATCGACAATTTCCGTAAATTCAGGGTCAATGCGGTTTGCGGCTTGAAGGGCAGCTAAAGTAAGATCCTGATTTTGTTCTGATTTCGCAAGATTCATTAAGATGGAAACTGCTTTCTTTCCGGATTCGGGGGACAAAAGATTCACCAGGCCGATCCGTGTGCGATCATCCTGGTGATGGATGGCGGTTAAAAGATGCTGGTCCATATCTTTTATTTTTAATGAAATGAGAAGGCGGGCATACCAGATCGATCGATTTCCGAAAGATTCATGAAATGCTTGGACCAGACGAGATGCGATCTCTTTTCCGCTGAAAACATGTTCCAAATCCGTTTCCTCCAGGACCTTTAAATCAAAAATGTCCTTTGATATCAGATCAAGGAGAATTTTTGAATATTCCTTTTTTAAAGAAAGCGCAGATGCAAGCCAAGCAGCTGCAAATGGGATTGCAAGAAGTGACAAATACCTGGGATGAAAGAATTTTTCCGAAATCAATATCATGCTGGATCCCAAGAGCAAGCCGACCCTTACCACCGTGCCTCTGAGAAATGGCCTTAACACGGCACGCAAGGATTCCGGGATCAGCCCCATTAAAATGTTTCTGGCAGGATTGTTAATTGTCACTCGCAAAACCATGGTGGACATCCGGGCATACATGGCAGAAAAGATATCGAAACTGAATAAAAAGGCAAGAAATGCCAAAACATAGTTGGCCGGGTGAAACATCAGTGCCACCGGCAACCCCCACCGACTGTATATGCGGCCGACAAATAAAAGAATAATGAGACTGATGGTGTTTAAAGATCCTCGAAAATATCCGATAAATTGGATTAAACCCGATTCGGTGGCATACTGTTCATTCACAGCAAAGTTGAATT
>JAFDCA010000254.1 GCA_019313025.1 Deltaproteobacteria bacterium | reverse complement strand
TTCTGACGACTTTTACCAAGGCTGAAACGGGCATATTTTTAAAAAAGCTTGGCAAAGAATTGGGTGAGAGCGTAACACAAGGCCTTCAATCTTTTCTTGAGACATTTTCACAAGGTTATCCATGGCTTCTAAAATTACTCTGCTTTCATGTTATGGTTGCTCGTCAATCCGGTATTCCCCAGTCGGACATACCAGGGATTCTTCTGGGCATTGAAGAACTGTTCCAGCAGGAATTGCAATATCTATCAGAAGCAGAAAGAGCCACACTCCATCAAATTGCCAAATCAATTCTCGGTCGGCCATTGGCCCCTTTGGAAATATTCGATCCCCGGGCCATTCAAAAATTGATCCATCAGGGCCTGATCAAAAAAACCGGCAATGCCGTGGACATTTCATGGAATATTTTTTGCGGTTACCTGAACACCGGGAATTTACCCTTTTATGACTATTATTTTCTTAACACGTCTGTGGGGCAGGTTGTCCATGCGTTAGAGATTCTGCGTGCCGCCGAAAGCGTTCTTGATGTTTCCGAATTTAAAGATCAAAGCCGTTTATCTGAATCCGCCTTTTATGGCCTCGCAAAGGATATGGATCTGCTTGGACTCGTTAGATTTGGTCGAGGCACGGTTCTCCTGATTCGCGACATGTCTGATGTCAACCAGAAAATGGCGTCTTTGTTGAGAAATCACCTGCGGAACCGGTTACCCAAAAATCGGCTGGTGTCAGAAATCTTAAAAGCCCTCAAAGACCATCACAAGCTGAAGATGATCGATATTTCAGGACATCTTGAGTCTTTCTTTCCCTTTATTAAGATGACAAGACTTGCCCGGTTAAAATATGTTCGCATATTGGCTGAGTGGCTGGATGCTGCCGACCTGGTTTTTTTAGACAAAAAAGACAAAAGCCTCATTTACTTTGATCCAACAACAGACATTCGTGAACGCTATCTTTTTCTTCCTAAAAGACGGGGAGGCAAAACACCGAGAATTCAATATGCACCTGTTGAGAACGTTGCCATACGCCTTGTTCATGCTCTCCAAGAGGATGGCAGGGTAAATTGGACAGGGCTTCATAAAAATACGATCTTTAGAGCTTTGGCAACATTGGAGGATCTGGGCTTCATTCTTAGAAAGGCGCCGCTGATAAAAGTATTGCCAAGAGCAAAAGCTTTTGTGGAAAATCCAAAAAACCGCCCATTTTTGTTTGCAGAAGGCGCTTTGCAGCTGGCTTCGTTTTCTGTGTTCATAGACATCCTTAAATCAAAGCAGATTAAAGGGGGCACGCTTTTAGAACTCGGCCACGAACTTCAGGAAAGGCTCGGGGAAAACTGGAAGGGAAGTACTTCGGAAACCATTGCCAAGGTTATGTTGGATTGGGCTCGCCATACAAATCTTGCCCCGGGTGTTTTTGCAAAGATTCGCAAGGGACCGATTAAAGGCTGGAAAAAGAAGGAAGATACACAGTTGTCTCTTTTTAAATAACTCAAATACCGATGTTTTTAAGTTGTTAAATCACTCTATGGATAATGCTTTTTTTCAAACCGTGTAAACTCGTGGTTAAAGGCTCGAAAAGAAATAACAGATTCCAATATATAAACAATAAGTCCTTATTTAATATATACAATCTCTTCATAAGAAGCGATTGTTCCGGTATGCGTCTGTTCTTTCTAACGATCCTTAAACCACTCAAACAGTACACACTTTTTAAAAAAGATTATCCATTCCGTTATAACCAACAAAAGGTTTTTATTTATTTGGGGGCTATAAATTTGATTCTTTTCGATGGGATATATCGCCTGCAGAGGCGAGAAGATAAATCTTCAGAAACTGACCATCACTGGGCCTGCTCATGGCGATTGAGACTGTTCGATTTCTCCACAAGTCATCCGGACGTGAAGCATCTCAGACCTTATGCCGTTGTGGCCACCCAGACCGGAGAAGGTATTTTTAAATCCACCTGCGCTGAAAGCCTGGGTAAAAGAATATGCAGGGACTTTGATCTGAAAATCAATGAGGTTCTCTGGATCGAACATTATCCGGATGAACCGGCATTGTATGTCGCAATGTTTAAGCCAAAGTCTTATTATGGTAATGAAATATTTTATGCCATTGATTGGCGACCCATAAGATCCAATGAGCTCCAAGTAATTCAGCCTTTTATCCCGGAAATCAAAAATTATCAGTGCACCTAACCCATCCCTACAAGTTCGTTCGCTTCGCTCACAATTGGCTTCCAGCCTGCAGGGCTTACGGCCCGGAAGGAATGATGGAATAATGGGGTTGAATTAAAATATTCCAACATTCTATTTTTCCATTCTGATGGTATAAGCTATAAGCTGATAGAAAATCTTTATAGCTATTGTCAGAATAACAATCCGTTTCATCCGCCGGATAATTTCGTTGAGATCTGCAAGAACTCGCAAACAAAAGCACGTAAAAGAGAACATGTCCATGGCTTTTTAGAATATCGTTCAGTCGTTTGATTTTATGTTTTAATTTGAAATACTTCGAAGATGTTCTCTTTAACGCGCTCTAATTTGCTCAGACAGCTT
>JAFDCA010000253.1 GCA_019313025.1 Deltaproteobacteria bacterium | reverse complement strand
TAAAATTTTAAAACCCGTCTAACATACTCTTCGGTCTCTTCATAAGGCGGGACGGTTTTGTAGCGTTCAACCGCCTTGGGGCCGGCGTTATAAGCAGCCAGGGACAGGGACAGTTTTCCTTTAAAACGATCGTACATTTGTTTAAAATAGCGCGCACCGGCATGGATATTTTGCGATGGATCAAAAGGGTCCTTAATACCCAGGGGTTTAAAATTCTCCGGCATGATTTGCATCAGACCCTTGGCCCCTTTTTTCGACACCGCCCGGGGATCGAAATCCGACTCCGCTTTAATAATGGCTTTGAGCAGGGGAAATGAAACGTCATATTGCTGAGAAGCGTTGGCGATGATATCATCATACTTCTCTGTTGAATAGCGGGGATTTATCTTTGGTTTTTCCCGCAGGAACAGTTTGAAATTTTGGGTTGATGAGGTCGGCGTATTGGTAAAGTGCATCACCCCGTTTTCGTCGATGTAGCGGTAAATATCCCCATGGACGGTTAAACCGGCTGAAAACAGAAGGGTAATAATATAGAAAATTGTTACCCCTATAAATTTAATTCTAATCCGATCCATTGGCACTAAGGACTCAAGCGTTCAGGATTCAGGGTTCAGGGTTATTGCCGATTGGGAGATAAATAGTTATTGGTTATTCGTTAGCTTTATGAATTTTTTTAATCATAGACATTGACTTATGAAGCACTCAACCTAAGATAATTTATACATTAAATTGTGTAAAAACACAAGATTTTTATAACATTTATAAATAATTATAAACAGTTACATTAAAAAAATTTGAGTTGCATCTGTTCAGGTCCCTTCTTCTTCCTCTTTTTTAACCGGGGCGTATCGTCCTGTTTCAACCGATTCTCAATGTCCGCCACAAAATGGGAAAGAACGTGTGCTTCTATTTTGCCGTAGATCCTGCGCTTTTTGGCCCGGGTTAAATAAAGCCTGTCTTTGGCCCGGGTCATGGCCACATAAAACAATCTTCTTTCTTCTTCGATATCTGCTTGCTCACCGTTCCGTTGCTTGAGGGGTATTAAATCTTCCTCACACCCGGTAATAAATACCACGGGAAATTCGAGTCCTTTAGCCGCATGCATGGTCATCAACGAGACTTTTTCGGCCTGTTGTGCATATACATCCGTATCGGTATGCAGTGCAATACTGGAAAAAAAACCAATTAAATCCGTTCCACAATTTACGGCAACTTCAACCAGTCGGACAAAGGCCTCTTTAATTTTGGCATCGTTGTTCAATATTCCAAATAATTTGGTGTTTTTTTCCAGATACAGCAATTTGTCCGCCACCGTCAAACCGGATATATTTTCTTTGTATTGAGACAGTTGCCGGGAAAACTCATTGAGTATCTGTTGCCGGGATGGTTTTAAACCGGGTACGGGAAATCGAGCGGCCTGGAACAATCCCTGTTGTAAAGTAAACCGGTTCCGGTAACACCAGTCTTTAAATGGATCCAGGGTTTTCTTGCCGATGCCGGTTATCAAAAGACGCATGACGTTTTCATAATCCAGATAGCCACCATGGCCTTCGATCGCCTTTAACAATGAAATTATTTCCGGCAACCCCTTTTGATTTAAGGCAGTTTCCCGGCTGGCAATTTGAAAGGGGATGCCGGCCCGCTCAAGTACTTTTTCAAGAGCCCTGTGCTGTGCGTTGGTGCGGTACAATACGGCAAAATCGGAATAGCTGCGAGACATGACACTGTTGGCATCGATCACCTTTCCGGTATCGACGGAATGAAATCCGGTGCCCCCGATCTGCTGCTCGATGACCCCGGCAATGGTTTGCGCCTCCGTTTTCTCGGTGGCCGTTTCCATAATGCTGATGACTTTAGCGCCGTCAATCTGTGAATAGGTTCGTTCATCCGAGGAAGGATGGCGATGATTTTTGATAACCTGGAAAGAAGCATTTAAGATGGTCTTCGTTGAACGGTAATTTCTGATAAGGTTGATTACCCCGGTTTGCGGATAATCACTGATAAAGCGGTTAAAATATTGTACATCAGAACCCCTGAAACTATAAATGGCCTGATCCGGATCCCCAATGACACACAGGTCTTTGATGGTATCTCCTGCAGGTATCAGCGCTCTGATAATACGATACTGAGCCTGGTTTAAATCCTGATATTCGTCCACAAAAACATGCTGAAATTGTTTTTGATATTTTTTACAAAAATCTTCGCCGCTTTCGAACTGCCGGACCACATGAAACATCAGGTCCTCGTAGTCATAGAGGTTTTGAATCGCCAACATGTTCTGGTATGTTCGGTATATCTCTGTAATTATTTTTTTGTGTGGATCAGCAGGATTTATCTTTTCAAACTCATCTGGATCGAGGATCTGCTGTTTCGCCGCGATGATATGGTTTAAAATCTGTTTCGGTTTCAAAGACACCCGACACCCTTTTTTTCGAACATATGCCAAAGCCTCGGCGATCAACATGGCGCGGTGGTGGTCATCGATGATACCTTTGGGTTTTTCATTCTGCTCGTTTAATATTTGGTAACAAAACGAATGAAAGGTAGCCACCAGCGGCAAGGATCGGGTATCCCCCATCAGACCCATCAATCTCGCACGCATCTCCTGGGCTGCCTTATTGGTAAACGTGACGGCCAGCACCTGGTGGGCCGAAATCTTTTTTTTTATTATCAGATACGCAATGCGGTGAGTCAGGGTGCGGGTTTTCCCGGTACCGGGTCCGGCAACAATTAACAGAGGTCCGCCCGGATATTCAACGGCCCGCCGCTGCTCATCGTTGAGTTGACTGAAAATATCGATGACTTCATGATCTTTAAACAAATTCAATTGGGTCGTTTTGGGAAGATGCGATGGTGCTTTAGAATACGAAGCCGTTTGTGGAGCTGAGTTTTGTCGAGGTGCGGAAAAAAGGGCTTTTTGACCCAGCAGCCGCTCACGTTCATCAGAATTAAAAATTTTTATGTGACCGTACTCACCGTCATAACCCGGCATAATCTCGACTTCTTTTTGCCGCATTCGCCGTATGGCCTCCCCGAGCAGCGGAATTCCGGCACTGTTAATCTTATCGGTTTCGAGGGTGTGCAAAATATTAAATTCGCTGCCCAACTGAGTGAGCGCTTTTTGATAATTTGTTTTGACTTTTTTCGACTTTACGCCTACCCGCAAAATATCTGAAAAAATTTCAGCCAGGGGAATGATACTGTGATAGGGACAATGGCTTGGCGGTTTAAGCCCCTGGCTGCGATCTGCCAATTCTTCCACCCGATTCAATACACCTATGGTCAGCGCTTTGCCGCACACAGGACATTTGCCGTCATAATCCATTGTCTCCCGGGGATTGAGCCGAATTTTGCAGTTGCGGTGTCCATCCAGATGATACTTGCCTTCTTCGGGATAAAACTCAAATGTACCCAAAAAGGCGTCTGAGTCCCCACTTTTAATCGCTGATTTTATGCCGTGATAGGACAATCGGGTATTAAGAAGATTGGCCTCTCTACCCAGATTCAAGGGCGAATGCGCGTCTGAGTTGGACACCAGTGTCAATTCATCCAGATCGGAAACACGCCAGTTCATCGGCGGATCTGAAGAAAGCCCGGTTTCTGCGGCAAATATATAGGGGTTTAGGTCTTCAAAGCATTCTTTGATGGAATTGAATCCGGATTTTGAACCCAAAACCGAAAACCAGGGCGTCCAGATGTGCGCCGGAATCAAAAATGCCTGATCGGATGTTTCCAGTAAAATTTCCAGGAGGTTGCGGGCATCCAGCCCCAGAATTGGCCGTCCGTCGGATTTAATGTTGCCGATACGATCCAGTTTGGCACTGAATTTTTCGGCAACCGCCAGATCCGGTACCAGGACCAGATTATGGTTTTTTCGGGTTTTATTGTTTTTTTTATATATATTGCTGATTTCCGTCGACAATATAAAACGAACCACATCGCGGCAGGAGGCCGGAACTTGTTCATCACATGGGTTGGCTATCTCATCTTTCAGTTTGAAAAGACCCTCTTCAGCGGGTTCCAGTTTTTCACAGATTTCCGAAAACCATGCCGGGTAGGTGAAATCACCGGTTCCGACTACCGTAATCCCTTTTAATTGGGCGGCAATATACAAATTTTCAAGGTCCAAATTTTTAGCGGTGGCCCTGGAAAATTTAGAATGAACGTGTAAATCGGCAATGAATTTCATGAACTACCCATAGCATTTTTAAAAAAATTAAATTCCTATACTTTCAATTCATAAGCCGGAGGCCAATAAATCCTTAAAATTTGGATATATAAAATTAGCTTGTAACCTGGGCCTAAACACGCTATATATTCATTTTTAATTATTTTCAACACCATATATTGTATATATTTTATCATGAGTCTTTTTTCCAGTTCTGTATCGATTACCCGTTACAAAGTCCACGGGAAAATGAAACCGCCGGTTCTTGAAACCATTGCCAATGGTTTAACAAAAAATACCATTTCAGAGATAGACAACCAAATTTCAGGCATGGCTGTGGGATGGACGTCTTTTGAAAAACCCTTTCAACCCGACTTTAGTGGATCCTTATTTGTTTACGGCAACTATTTTGTATTTTCCCTGCGTATCGACAAAAAAAATATTGCTCCAAAGATCCTGAAAAAACATTTTACCGTTGAAGCCGCCAAACGTTTGGCTGACAGTGGCCGTGAATATTTGTCCCAAACCGAAAAAAAAATGATCAAGGATCATGTTATTAATGCGCTAAGTCTGCGCATTCCTGCGACTCCGAATATATATGATTTGGTATGGAATTACGAAGATTCAAGCGTTTGGTTTTTTTCCAATCTGAAAGCAGCCAACGAGGAATTGGAAACACTTTTTTCAAAATCTTTTGACCTGTCGTTGATACGAATGTTTCCTTATACGGCAGCGTATGTGTCAACAGATCTTTCGGATTCACAACGTGATGAACTTCAGAAAATATCTGCGACTCGTCTATTTAAATAGAACTTAAAGTGAAAGGTTCAGGGTTCAAAAGTTATAAAATTTCAATTTCCGTAATTTTTTGTTTCTGATCTTATTTTAAATTTGGATATTGTGGTTTGGAATTTATTTGTAATTCGATGCTTGTAATTTGTTATTTCAGGTTTATCCGGGTATAAGTCTTTAGTAGCTAAACCATTTCAATTCAAGATACTCAATTATATAAATATCATTATGCTGGATATTGCAGTTGCCTATAACCGCTATCAGTTCTTAGGGGAGGAATTTCTAACCTGGCTATGGTATGTCATCGAAAAAGATCAAAATCTGATTAAAAATTTTGATAATGATTTTGTCGCCCTGGAAATCGGAAACCGTATCGTATTTGAAAACCACAGAAAAGAATCCGGGGAGCATATTACCATTAAGGGAGATGGAGCAAGTTTAGAGGAAGGAATCCTGACACTAAAAAAAGGTGCATTGGTCACCGAACTAAATGTGATCTACAAGTCGGCGGAACTCACCTGGCAGTTTACCCTCAAAGGTGAAAGTTTGAATGTCAGTGGTTTAAATATTCCGAACACCGGTTTGCCGGAATCCGATGAAGATATTGAAGGGTTTGTCCTCGAAAAAATATTTCTTTATGATAAAATATTGAATTTTTTAAAAAATATTTTTATCTACTTTGTTAAATTAAGGTTATCAAATAGATGGCAAAATAAAATGGTTCCAGAAATCAGAAAATGGATAAAGTCGTCATAAATCAATAATAAATTTATAACCAAAAAGAAGGTAATCCATCGTGAGAGCTTCCCATTTTAATTAAATTCGGAATATTGGGGTACTGGAGTGTTGGAGTAATGGCGAAAATATTTTTTTATTTGGACATTGTTTTTGTCAAAAAGATATTCATATTTTGTTGATAACCTTATTTTTTTAAACATTCTTTTTTTTCCTGTTAATAGAATTCGCCTTATCAATACTATATTGTTTAGGTTTTAAACATTAATTAAAAATTAAATATATATTATTTCAGAATGTTATATGGTTATTAGTGTTATGAACAACATATCATTATCTTAATTATTTATTAAATAATATTTATTAAGGAAATGAAATATGAAAGTTACCATCAATAAAAATGATATTTTACCTGTTCTTTCCAAAATTCAGGGATTGGCCGGACGTAAAACCAATCTTGCAGTCACCACCAGCCTTTTAATTCAAACGGAAGAATCCGGTATATCCATCGCCGCAACCGATCTCGAAACCGGTTTTAAGGGTTTTTATCCTGCAAAAATAGATGCTCAGGGAGTCATTGCTATTAATGCCAGAAAATTATACGAGATTGTTAGAGATTTTCCTAGTGAGGATATCTATATCAATGAAATTGAAAACCATTGGATTGAAATCGGAAATCAAACGGTGGAATATCATATTGTGAGCATGAATCCGGACGACTTTCCAGAAATTCCAAAAATAGAGGATGTTGATTACTTTGAAATAAATTCGCCTTTTTTTGCTAAAATGATCGAAAGGACCGCCATTATAACAGGTGCACCCGATGATAACAGGGCCCATGTTATCGCAATATTTGCTGAAAGAATACAGGAGAAAAATCAAAAAATATTTAGACTGGTTTCAACCGACGGCAGCCGGCTTTCAAAGGCGGATTGTGTATTTAATAAGGAATTTGAGTTGCCGTCCGGGTCCGATGTGTTGATACCCAAAAAAGGTCTGACAGAAGTCGCTAAATTTCTCGATAACCAAGGTTCGGTAAAAATTGGTATTAAAGACAACAATTTTATCGTGAAAAAAGAGAAAGAGACCCTGATCATTCGACTTCTTGAAGGAGAATTTCCACAATATGGTGATATTGTCGTAAAAACCGACGGACACGATATTCCCCTGGATCGTCAATTATTTTTAATGACGCTAAAGCGTATGTCCATTTTGTCATCCGATGAATACAAAGGGGTTATTTTTCATTTCAATACGGATAAATTGCTCATAAATTCCACCAACCCCGACATTGGGGAATCCAAGGAAGATATGGATATCAGCTATAAGGGAGATCCGGTGGAAGTGATGTACAACCCTAAGTTTTTTATCGATACATTGGGTGTTATCGATGATGATAACATCATATTGAACATCATAGATGAAGAAAAACCCTGTAAAATAAAGGGTGAAAACGACAAATCCTTTTTAAGCGTCATAATGCCGATGAGAATATGAAAGAAGAAAACAAC
>JAFDCA010000252.1 GCA_019313025.1 Deltaproteobacteria bacterium | reverse complement strand
TATTGTCAGAATAACATTCCGTTTCATCCGCCGGATAATTTCGTTGAGATCTGCAAGAACTCGCAAACAAAAGCGCTTAAAAGAGAACATGTCCATGGCTTTTTAGAATATCGTTCAGTAGTTTGATTTTATTTTTTACTTTGAAATACTTCGAAGATGTTCTCTTTAACGCGCTCTAATTTGCTCAGACAGCTTCCCGACCTCAATGAAATCATCCGGCGGCTTACGGTAAATCGTGACCGTTATTCATTCAATCGGAACATATTTTTGGCAACTGCTATACTCATAATCCTACGGATTTCTTTTTCCACATAGCATACGAGAGTTTTTACTTTTTCATTTGAAGCGACATGTCTGCTTCGCTTCAATTCCAAAGCACCGGAATCTACACGCCGCTCCAACAAGCAGCGGGGAATGCAAGTAAATATTTTGATTCTGAGCCCATAGAACAATCCTCGCATTTCACGGTGCAGTCTCTGATATTGGTAAAAAAGACGGTTTTCATTCAGGCACTCTCTTTTTATTCTGAAGCCATTTTTCAAGGTGGAAGAGCCCTTCTTCTATGGAGATTTTAGGCGTGTATCCCAAGTCTTTTTTTGCTGCGCTGATATCGAACCAGTGGGCTGTCGAAAGTTCATGGGCTAAAAAACGTGTCATCTGGGGCTCGCCGCTGATCTTGAACATCTTATATAATATTTCCAGGACAGCGCCAATCATCCATGCGGTTTTGCGGGATATCGAACGCTGAACAGGCGCCAACCCGGCTGCTTTTAAAATGTTGTTGACCATTTCCCATAAAGGAACGGGATCATCCTGGCTGATAAAATAAACCCTTCCGGAAAGATTCTGGTTCTGCTTCAGCCTGTCAGCAGCCAGAATATGAGCATCGGCGGCATTATCGATATAGATGGTGTCCACCAGATTTTTGCCGTTCCCCACCTTAACCAGGCGATTCGCCCTTTCAATAATTCTCGGCACCAGGTGATTGTCCCGTGGTCCCCATATCAAGTGGGGTCTTAAAATAATGGTCTTCAATCCCTCATCACCGGCCGCTATTACGGATTGTTCGGCCATGGCCTTTGTTTTCGGATAATAAGCATAAAATTTTTCAGGATAGGGAACGGATTCGTCAACACCTTCCATGTCTGCGCCACCAAAAACAACACTGGGAGAGCTGGTATAAACAAGCCGCGAAACGTCATGCTGCTTACAAGCGTCAATTACGTTCTGTGTCCCGATGACATTGGTCCGGTAATACGATATATAATCTCCCCATATACCGGGCTTTGCCGCCACATGAAATACGAGATCGACTTTCCGGCAGGCCCGTTCGACAGCGGTTGCATTGCTGATGTCTCCCTGGACCTGTTCAACTCCCAATGATGCTAGTTCGGGATAAAAGCGCCGTGAAAAGCTTTTGACACGGTCACCCCTTTCCACCAGATGTCTAACGATGGCGCCTCCTAAAAATCCCCCGCCACCCGTAACCAGAACCTGATTGGAAGATTTGGCCGTTATGGATCCACTATTTTCCATTTAATGTGCTGAAATTCTTTTTCCATCGGACACAGATGAACACAGATTTCCAAGATTTTTAAATTGGTTTCTCAAGTTTCGCACCCTTAATGTTCAGAAGCTCAAATAGCATATAGCCGTCCGGAAAATTTTTTATTCAAAACCTATATCTGTGAAAATCTGCGTCCCATTCAACGTAATTTTTTTTCAGCCCAACGGGCTAATTTTTCACGGAAAATTTTTGAGTTGTGTCGAATGTCCACCGGAAAGGACTTGTGAAACATGATGGTTTTGATGTTTTTTGTCAATCCATTCTGCTCGGCAAGCTCAAGGAGTTCATTTTTTATGGTCTTTTTATTCAAACGATGCCGACTTGGTTTCAGTTCAATGCAAATGACCGGTTGTTGTTGATTGCGGGGGCCGATTCCCACAAGGGCGCTTCGAAATACTTGTGGGTGATGGTTAAAAATGGCTTCACAAGGTATGGTGAAAAGAGTGTTCTCTTGGGTCACCACACGATGGCTTTTCCGACCGCAGAACCATATCCTCCCCTTTGAATCCTTCCATCCCACATCCCCCATCCGATGCCAAAATGAATCTTTATCCTCGATCTTTGCCACTAGGTCGGCTTCAGGTTTTTCAAAGTATTGCCGGGTCACGAGATCACCGGATACCGTTATCTCACCTATTTTACCATCATCAACCAGAATATCCTCCGACCACTTTTGAATAGGTTCATCACTGATTTTAATGATGCGGATTTTTAGATCATTGATGGGTCTTCCAATGCATATCCCGTAGCCCTTTTCACTGAATTTTCGGGTTTCGGTAAGAATCTCATTGCTGGTGATGGATATAATGGGCACCGCTTCGGTGGCACCGTAAGGCGTATGGATCTGGACATCTTCACCCAGCATGGAAGTAAATCGTTCGATAATCGATGGTAATACGGGTGCGCCGGCGGAAATAACCCGTTTCAGGGACGGCAGTAGAATGTTTCTCTTTTTACCGTATTCCCCCACGCGATTCAAAAGAGCGGGAGAAGCAAACATGCTTGTAACACCCTGGTCTAGAATGGCCTCGATAATTTTTTTCGGATTTGCTTGAGCAGGCTTGGTGGGGTCCATGTCTGGAATGACGGAGGTGATGCCCAACGGCGGCCAAAACAACGCAAAAAGTGGAAATGTGGAAAGATCGACTTCCTCCATGGACAGCCCAAGGTGAGTTTTTATGTGACGCAGTTGTGCGTCGAAGTTTCCGTGAGTGTATACTGCACCCTTGGCAGGTCCTGTACTGCCGGTTGTAAAGAGAATGGCGGCCGTATCGTTTTCCCGGGTGTTGGCCGTAACATAGGGTTTCCAAGGCACTTGACGCATCTGTTTCAGGGTATACCCTTTCCAGAACCAGCGTCTTCCAACCGTTATCCATATTCGAACCGTTCTGAAAAATTTCGGATAGAAGGTTCGAAGTACATGGGCCGATGGAATCCCTATAAATGCTTCTGGCCGGCCCTCTTTGAAGCATTCGACCATTCGGCGAATCCCCATTCCCGGATCCACAACCACCGGAACGGCACCTATTTTGAAAAGCGAAAAAATAATCATAAAAAATTCCAAGCTGGGTTTTACCATTAAAATAGTCCGGGTTCCGCGGGTAATTCCGGCATTTTCCATCCCGTGCGCCAGGCAATCGGATTCTCGATCCAGCTGCAAAAACGTCAAATGAGAATACATCGCCCGGCCGGAGGTGTCCCGGCCTGCCGGATAAACAATCGCGCGTTTATACGGTCTGATTTTGACCACTCTTTTCAGATGAGACGCAATATTAACGGCGCGATACTCTTTTTCATGGTTGCTTGGGCTCATCAGTTCCATTCAAATACAAAACTGCAGCAAACATCATCTTTCAAGATTTTCGATTAAAGATTTCGCTATGGTTGTTTTTTTGAATATGAGGCTAAGAAAATTTCAATGTATTCATATAAGCCTCTTCCACACGACGTTCGACATATGAAGTTAAGAATGGGTCATGTTCATAAATGTCAAAACAGTAGCCGTCTTCTCCAAGAATGCCTTTCGGCACCAAGTTGCCCAATCCGTCAGGATCTGTGACCGCTTCCTCGTAAAAGCATATTGAGAGCCATCGGTTGTCAGGATCATCGTCTATAATATCCACCAAAGCATACAAGGATTGGCGCTTTCCAGGATGATTCTTTAGGCTTGCTCTCAGTGAATAGCTGACACCGGGACGTGATATAAAATTGAGGCGGGTGCCTTCTATTGTGCTGAGCTTGTCAATAACTTTTAAAAAAGTCTGTTTGATCTTCTGGGCGTCGTTTTCCCAGGTCTCGAGAACTTCGGACATTTCGAAAAACTCATTTTCATCGACAAAAACAGCGTCTTCTTTTTTCATCCGTTCAGCAACTCCTGGTCTATAATCATCTCATTAATGAATGCAGCAGTATAATTGAAGCAATTCACTATGGAAAAATGGTATTATCTTAAAGATCCAACCCCCACTTTTTCAGAGCTGCCACGCCTCCCTTAAGATTATACG
>JAFDCA010000251.1 GCA_019313025.1 Deltaproteobacteria bacterium | reverse complement strand
TATAAATCTCATAATCAACGCTGTGAAGGCGAAGCTCAGGTGGAAATCTACACCGCGCTGGAAAAATGGGCCGAAGATAAATCCCGGTCCCAAGTTGCCAAGATCCTTCAGGATGCAGGTCTGTTGGCCGAACCGGTGCGCAATGACCGCGAGGTTTACGAGAGCCCGCACTTTAGGGAAAGAGGCACGGTTCGCTGGCTGGACGATCCTTTGTTCGGCGATATGCTGGTCCACTGCGGCTACAGTTGCGGACTGATGGAAAAAACTCCGCGACGGATCAACTGGCACTGGCGTCCGGTGGGTGCGGACAATAAAAAAGTCTACCAAGACTGGCTCGGTGTACCGCTTAGTCAGATCCAAGAATGGTATGACAAGGCCTGGATATAAAAAAGGAGGTGGTATAGTGTGTGATATAATTTGGTGCAAAAATAAAGTGGATGGAAAAGATTGTGACACCATCAACTACCTCGACCCCTACTATTTCTGGAACTGGGAAGGCACGATCTCTTGTGCCGAGTGCGGTACGGTGTACTACATCTACATGATTAACGGATTTATGTACAAAGGCCCGGATGAGAGACCTGGTGAGAAGGCGGACATTATGCCGCTGTATGCGGACAAGCCCTATGACGGCTACTCCAACTACCGGCCTGCTACCGAGGGCCGGACCCGGCCTTACCAGTGCATGCCGAGATCTTGGTTGACGGGTACCGCCGACATGTGTAAGTTCAGCATTCGGGGCCGACCGATGCGGGGATGGCGTCCACAACCGCCGTCGGCCGGTTTGGCCGGCAGCTTCGGTTTTAACTGGGATATTCAGAAACTGTCGCCCGAAGTCTGGGAAGAGTATCAGCAGAAACTCGCCAAAGGCGAAGTCAAGGACTGGTAACTTAGAAAGGAGTGTCTTATGGCAGAATTAACACCTGAAGAATTTCTGGAAAACATAATGATTCCGGAAAAATCGAGTGACCATATATGCTGGAACTGCACCGGTTTGAAGCCGGTTCTCAAGGGCTCCAAGTTTCCGCCCGCAGACATTATCGGCTGGTGCAAGAAGATCCACTGGCCCCATTACTGGTGTGTAGCAGACTTCAACGTGGTCAAGAAATGCTATGCCTTTGAAGACAAGAAGAAGAAGTAGCATGGAAGAAAATGTAATCAAGGAACTCGATACCCTCAAGGGGATGCTGAACAACTGGAAAAGAGGTTTTTTGACTTGGGCATCCCCGGACGGGGATAACGAATATGTGCTTTTGGAATTTGCTGAAGAAATCCAGCAACAGGTTTATCCCTATGTCACGAGATTGCTTGAGGCCGAACATCTCAGCCAATCCGAGGCCAAAGAGTTCATGGATTATTGCTATCACCAGGTTGAAGATCTTCGAGACCAGTTAAGTAAAGTGGAGACCAACGAAAGTAAAAAGGAGGTTTGATATGCCTGAAAAATGTCGTGTGGGTATCTGCGGCTTTGATCCCATGCTCGTCAAAGGATATATCTCTTTGAACATGAGAGCCATTTGGTGGCACATATCCGACGAGTTGTTTGAGGAGTTTGACATGAAGCCGGGAATGAAGGTCACCGGCAAGCTGCTCAAAATCATCTCCGGCAAAACCGGGGAAGAGGTCGCAGCTCCCAATGAGGCCTTTGAGTGGGAGACCGCCAAGGAGACCGGCCTTGTCGTTTTGATTCCGCCGGATGTTGTCAAAAAATACAAGCTCACGGGATTTGATTTCGCTGAACTTCTTATCGAGAAGATTGATGGGAAAGAGGTGTATCCCGGAAAAGAAGTGAAGAGCAAGAAGTGGTGGCCGGATGATAAGATGAAACTGGACTATACTTTGGATTACATCGGATAGCCATCACCAACTCATAACCAATATCCTCTCTCCTTTACGCAGGGGAGAGGGTAAATAGAAATAAAAAATCCCCCTTTTTGGTTTAACCGGAAAGGGGGATTTTTTTGCCAAATAGACTTGTTATTTTTGCCTTTATATACTATTAACTCAATTTCGAACGAAACATTGTTAAAAATTGATTGCCACCAAGACACAAAGAAAAATTTAAAAAAATAGCTTAGTGTCTTGGTGCCTTTGTGGCGGAAAGAACGTTTTTTGCCATCGGAAAACACAAATTTTATGGTTAATAAACTAACATTGTAAAGTGTATAAAGGAAACAAAATGACCGAAGAAACCAAAAAAGAAGAAAATCAGAAGCCACTCATTGAGGATGAAATCTATCCCAAGGAAGAACCGGATCATCCGGGCTGGCTGTCCATTGCCGAAATTATGAAAATTGACCACCCGGTCTTTAAAAACAGCCAGTTTCTCATCGGATATCACCATTCCAGCAACGTCTATGTGCTGGCAGGGGATTACTTGACCATTGTGGATCCGGGGAATGATTACACCATTTTTAATGAACTTGAAAAATTAGGGTTCAGTATTCTGGACATCAAAAAGATCGTTCTCACCCATGGGCACAGGGATCACTGCATGGGGGTATTCGAATTTTTGAGATATCCTCCGATATGGGAAAAAAAAGAGATCGAAATTATTATGCATGCCGCCGGTCCCCAGGAGTTTAAAAAAACGCTTCAAGAGTACGGATTCACTCCGACCGAAATCAAAGGAGGGGAAACCCTTGACCTGAGCGGCTTTGAATGGGAAGCGATCCACACGCCCGGCCATACCATTGACGGCATCTGCCTGTATCACGAACCCACCAAGACGGCCATTACCGGCGACACCGTATTGCCCAACACCATGGCAGACGCTGACAAAGCCGGCGGAGGAAGGTTTGATTATTACTTATACGGACTTAAGCAGCTCATGAAAAAAGAGATTGAAAATATACTGCCCGGCCATGACGTGCCCGTGGCCCGATCCGGGCGTCAGGCCGTCGAGCAAACCTACGAAGGTGTGATGATGAATGTCATCGACGTCAAGCCGGAAGACAAAATCACCTGGATGGAAGGTGCCTCGAAATCGGCTGAAAGGGGGCTTTTGGAGGAGGTGGTATTTTGCTGTGATAAAGAGTTAGCCCTCAGGCCGGGAAACGTGTCGGCCTTGCAATTGAAGGCCTTGGCATTGAACGATATGGGACGATGTGAAGAGTCCATTGAGATTATAGATCAAATTCTGGAAAAACAAGCCGACAATGCCTACGCCATGACTGCCAAAGGGCATGCTTTGCTGGGGCTGCAAAAATATAATGAAAGTCTGCCGTTCTTTGATGGTGCCCTGGCCATAAATCCGGATATCAAAGAAGCCCAGGTGTTCAAGGGTATGGCATTGACCTTTTTGGGCAGACACGATGAGGCCATGGACATCGAAGCTTTCAGAACGGAGTTTGCCGCAAGATTCAAGGATGAGATTGACAAACGGCAACAGCAAAAAAAGCAGGAATAAAATCGTTTTACGATTTTATAAAATATGAGAGGATACAAATGAAAGATGAGTTTTTGACACTGTTTGAGGCTTCAAAAGCTCTGGTGACCTATATTGATGAAAAAAATGTTTTTGATAAAGCCGCTGCCGGGGGATGCAGTGGCATGGACTTTCATCTATCGGATGCTTTTTATGATTTAATTGTAAATACCAGAAAGGCCATAAAAGACGTTGAAAACGGGCAGAAAGACCCTGATACGGACGGAGAAGCAAGCTTGAGACTTTTTGAGGCAACAAAAGCTTTGGCAACCCACGTTGAAAAAGAGCATGCTTTCGATAAAGTCAATGATATGGGGACTGTTGGTATCGAAACCTATCAATCGGACGCTCTTATCGAGGTGGTTCAAAATACCAATAAAGCCGTACAGGAAGTTGAAAACGGATTGAAGGTTTCCGAATGATTCTTCTTGTTTTTGTTAACTTTCACTAACTTTGAACCTTTGAACCTCTGAACGGTTATGGTTTCGAATCTAAGGGAGCAGTCATGGCCATAGAGCAAATTACTTACGAAGAATATATAAAAAAGATCGATGAGCTTGAGAAGCGATATCGGTCCGATGAGAAAGGTTTTCCTCCGGGCGCCAAAGAGAAAGGCTTGGAGATTTGTGCCAAATTTCGGCGTGAGGTGGCGGAGGGCGGTCCGGAAAATTTTGAATATTGGATTGATACGATTTATGGGTTGCCTATGCATAAGCCCATCAAACGCGATATTTCATGAAAAATTTTCAGCAGGTTTATAAATTAAATTAAGCCCACATTTTAAACAAAAAATAGTGCTTTTTTCAAAACACACGGGTTACACTTATAGCAGTTGCCAAAAAGATGTTCCGATTGAATGAATAACGGTCACGATTTACCGTAAGCCGCCGGATGATTTCGTTGAGGTCGGGAAGCTGTCTGAGCAAATTAGAGCGCGTTAAAGAGAACATCTTCGAAGTATTTCAAATTA
>JAFDCA010000250.1 GCA_019313025.1 Deltaproteobacteria bacterium | reverse complement strand
CCGATATTTTCTGTCATGTTGTTGACTTCTTCAGCGATTCTGGCGATTTCTTCAACAGCTTCATCTTTAAAAATAACGTCAACGCCTTCGGTCTTTAAAAGCGCCAGATATTGAAGAAGTAGTGCATTTTTCGGCTCGGTCAATATCCTTACAAACTCTTTCATGCCAAGTGAATCCAATTCAACCCGGATAGGGAACCTGCCCTGAAGCTCAGGGATCATATCTGAAGGTTTCACCGTATGAAATGCGCCTGCAGCGATAAAAAGGATGTTGTCCGTCTTAACCGGTCCATACTTTGTCATGACGGTACTCCCTTCCACAATTGGAAGAAGATCTCTCTGAACGCCTTCCCTGGATACATCGGGACCTTGTGTGCCGTTCCTACCGACAATTTTATCGATCTCATCCAAAAAAATGATTCCTGACTGTTCAACTTTGCTAATGGCTTCTTTGACGACTTTGTCCATATCCACTAAGTTTTGAGCCTCTTCGGCAGAGAGTATCTCCATGGCTTCCGGCACTTTTACTTTTCGTCGTTTTGTACTTTTGGGAAGAAGATTTCCTATCATATCTTTGAAATTAATTCCCATTTCCTCCATGCCCACATTGGAAAATATTTCAACAACAGGCATTGTTCGGTCTGAAACTTCGAGGTCGACAAACCGATTGTCCATTTTTCCTTCACGAAGCATTTTTCGAAGTTTCTCTCTTGTAGAAGGTGATGTTTCGGCAGCACTTGAAACAAGTTCAAACTGTGGTTCGCTTTCATCTCCGGGTTGAACAGCCGACTTTAATCCACTTTTTGGAAGCAAAAGATCAAGCATCCGCTCTTCTGCAATCCGCCGTCCTTTCTCTCTAACGGCCTCATGTTCTCTTGTCCTAAAATTGTTTACGGTGATTTCCAGAAGATCTCTTACCATAGATTCAACGTCCCTGCCAACATATCCGACTTCGGTAAACTTGGATGCCTCAACTTTATTGAACGGTGAATCGGTCAGATTTGAAAGTCTTCTTGCAATTTCGGTTTTTCCAACGCCGGTGGGTCCGATGAGTATAATATTCTTCGGTACAATCTCATCACGGAGGTCTTCAGGAACCTGCTGTCTGCGCCACCGGTTCCGCAAAGCAATGGCTACCGATCGTTTGGCATTGTGCTGCCCAATTATATATTTATCAAGTTCTTCTACGATTTCATTGGGTTTTAGATTGCTCATTTTATCAGTTCTTCAATATTGGTTTAAATATCATAATTCTTCAACCGTGACGGCATCATTGGTAAAGACACATATGGAACCTGTTATTTTCATGGCCTCCGTTACGATGTCAACAGCATCCATATCTGTATGTCTCATCAGAGCAGTTGCCGCCGCCTGTGCTCCGGGGCCGCCTGATCCGATTCCCATGACACCCTCATCCGGTTCTATCACATCGCCATTTCCTGAAATAACAAACATGTTTTTTTCATCTACGGCTATCATAATTGCTTCAAGACGTCTTAAGTATTTATCGGTTCGCCAATCCCGGGCCAATTCTACGGCACTACGCACCAGGTTCCCATTGTAACGCTCAAGCTTTTTCTCCAAACGTTCTGAAAGGTTCAAAGCGTCAGCTGTAGCCCCGGCAAATCCTACAATTATTTTGTCGTTGTAAATCCTGCGAACCTTTTTAGCTTTATGTTTGATAACGACATTGTTCAATGTCACCTGGCCGTCCCCGGCAACGGCAACTTTTCCCTTATGCCTGAGAGCTAAAATTGTCGTACCATGTAATTTCATCGTTTTAATTTTGTTTCCTTGGGTTACAGCCCACATTTTTAAGTTAGAGTTTTTACCCGATGTCAGCAGTTAGAATTCATGGGTCATCTTTATCGTCTCGGGTGCGCCTTGTCATAGATTTCCATCAACCTATCAATGCTCACGTGTGTATACTTCTGGGTCGTTGACAGACTTTTATGTCCCAAAAGTTCCTGAACCACTCTCAAATCGGCCCCGGCATCTAACATATGCGTTGCAAAGGTATGACGCAAGGCATGGGGTGAAACAGGTATCAAGAGACCACATTCCCTTGCCGTTTTTTCAAGAATTCGCGCTATGGAGCGGCTCGTCAGCCGGCCATGGTCCTTATTTAAGAATAGCGGCGTGTTGTGATCCTGTCCGACACCCCCTTCTTCAAACAATCTTTTTCTATACTCTTTAATCGCAACAATGGCCTTTTTGCCGATGGGAACAATCCTTTCTTTGTTACCTTTTCCAACGACACGAATCAAACATTGTTTAAAATCCACATCAAAGACATTCAGGTTTTCAAGTTCCGAAACACGGATACCGCTCGAGTAAAGTGTTTCAAAAATAGCAAGGTTCCTGATACCGGCCAATGTGTCGGTCTTTATCGAATCGAGCAGCCTAAAAACATCATCGACGGGAAGATATACTGGAATTGCTTTTCTCTGTTTCGGCGTTAAAACCAAATCCAGAGGGTTCTCCAGTATAACACCATGCTTGACAAGATATCTGAAAAAAGAACGAACCGCCGAAAGTTTTCTCGCTATGGTAACTTTTTTATTCTTCTTGTGTAAAAACCCCAGATAACCTCTTATCATCAGGCTGTCGATCTGATCGGCCTCTAATAGATCAGTATCTGTTTGATTTTCATTTGAAAAGTAATTTTCACTGACAAATGAAACAAACTCCCTAAGATTGTGCGAATATGCGCGGCACGTGTTTCCAGCGTATCCCTTTTCAGAGTGAAGGGAATCGATAAAGGATCTGATCTGATTCTTCAAAGATTGTGACATCATTAAAATTGAATCAAAGACTCCAGTTCTTTCCAGGTGCCGACTTCAACGAAAGGATGACGTTCTCTGTTCCATGGTTGCTTGAAAATAATAGGTGTAACGCCTGCTTCGGAAAGTGGATAGCAGGTTTCAAGCCTGTCCTCCACAAAATAAGAAATACCTCTGGTTGAAAGCACATCGACCTTGGCGTCAAATGAACCTGTTGCAACCACGTCTATGGAATCGGAATCAAAAGACAATATGCTTTGTATCCATTCATAGATGGGTTCTCTATTCGGTCGAGCGGTCACAAACAAAATCGGGCTGTGCAGTCGGCCTAATCGAGTTAAGACATTCCTTGCGCCCGGCATGGGTTTCAAAGATGCTTTATGGGTTCCATCCATTATTTGGGTTAAAATAGAATTGATAAGCGCCGGGTCCATATTGACACATTTTTCCAACGCATAACATGTGATGTCTTCGTATTTGACATCACGAATTTTATATTCTTCCCGCGCAATATCGAGAAACAATGTCATGGTGTCTGCAAAAACACCGTCAATATCAAAAGCCAATGAAGATGGATCGATCATAAACTTACGATTTATCAGTGATCACCTGCCAACGATGATTGGCCGGCTATCCCGCTCTGCGAGTCTTTTTTTTCAATTTTATGATACGGCGTCGATAAATATCCGCCATTTTTTTATCCCTGTTATTCAAAGCATTTTCGTGATTTGCTTTAAGTGATTTAATTTTCTTCTTAATGTCACGAACTGAGGCATCAGGTTTTGCCGTGGTCTCTTCTATGATTCCTCTTGCTTTTTTAATAGCGCTGATGAGCTCTGCTTTATTCATACCATAAACACCTGTTATTTCTGGTATTTGTTTTCCAAGCTCTCTCAATTCTTTGGCCGTCATTTTTTCCAAGGGTTTTTCTTTGGCTTCCTTTTTCTTACCACCCATACTTCAACGTCTCCTTTTCTGAACAAAGGTTAAAAAGAACAAGCGGAGGTGTCCTACCCCCGCTGTGCATTAAATTTTAAGTGTTTCGAATCCGCTTAACCGACCATTTAAAAATTCGAAATCAGTCCATTATTTTATTACAATCATTAAAAAATCTTTATTAAACCATTTTTTTGAATGATGTCAATAAATAGATGATCATTATTCATCTTTGTCCGGTTTGTTTGGACGAGACCTTTCGAGGAATGGGCTGACAAGATCCATGGGAAAAGGAAGAATGGTCGTTGTATTTTGTTCGGCTGCTATCTCACGCATGGTCTGAAGATATCTCAGCTGCAAGGCCATGGGGTGTTCACGAATAATCTCCGACGCCTCTGCCAGCTTGGTTGCGGCCTGGAACTCACCGTCAGCATTTATTATCTTGGCACGCCGCTCCCGTTCCGCCTCAGCTTGCTTGGCCATAGATCGCTGCATTTCCTGGGGCAAATCAATATGTTTGAGTTCCACGGTTGCAACCTTTATCCCCCACGGATCTGTATGGGTATCGAGAATCTCTTGGAGTTGGGTATTGATTTTTTCCCTTTCGGACAACAGGTCGTCGAGCTCCGCCTGTCCGCAGACACTCCTTAAGGTCGTCTGGGCCAGCTGGGCCATGGCATAGGTGTAATCTTCAACTTCAACCACTGCCTTTATGGGATCGATGACTCTAAAATAAATAACCGCATTCACCTTTACTGAAACATTGTCCCGGCTAATAACATCTTGCGGGTCCACATCCATTGCAACCAGTCGCATGCTGACTTTTACCATTTTGTCTATGACCGGAATCAGTATGATCAACCCAGGCCCTTTTGCTTTTATCACCCTGCCGAGCCGAAATATAACACCTCGTTCATATTCGTTTAAAACGCGGATGGCCGCAGAAAGAAAAAAGATTGTCAAGACAACGATTGCGATTGTCGTAAACATGGTGTTCTCCTGTATCTATTCTATAGGTTCCACTTCCAAAACAAGGTTGATCACCCTTACAACCCTGATTTTGGTCCCTGTTTCGATGGGATCTTTGGAAATCGCTTTCCACAGCTCGCCATGAACAAATACCTTGCCTTCCGTTATAATAGATTCTTTAACCACACCGATTTCTCCCACAATGCCACTTGCACCTGTTCGGGGCTTCGAGAGGTGAGATCTAAAAACCAGCCCCGAAATAACAACAAAAAAACCGGAAACCATCACCAGTGTGGGTACAAGCACCTTCCACGAAAGCCCCATATCGGTGCCGTTGCTTTCAAATAACATCAGAGAGCCCAGTAAAATAGATGTAATGCCTGCGACACTTAAAAGACCGTAACTGGTGATTTTCATCTCCATAATAAAAAAAACAAGCGCAAGAATAATCAGCAGAAATCCGGCATAGTTGACCGGTATGGTTTGAAATGCAAAAAATGCCAGGATTATCGAAATCCCCCCCACCACTCCCGGTAGCACGGCACCAGGATGTGACAGTTCAAAATACAGACCCGCAAGTCCGATCATCATAAGGATATATGCAATATTCGGATCACTGATGGTCTTCAAAATTTTGGTCCTCAAGTCTTCCTCAAGTAACGTTTTTTTCGGATTATCGAGTTTCAAAACTCCCTTGTTTTCAATCTTGCGACCGTTTATCTGCCGAATCAAATCGTCTAAGTCTTTTGCCACAACATCAATAACATTTGCCTTGAGCGCTTCGGTCTCCGTCACGGAAACACTTTTTCGAACCGCTTTCTCAGCCCATTCCGCGTTTCTACCCCTTTTCTGGGCGATACTTTTTACCTGGGCAACCATATCATTGATGACTTTCTCAGACATCTTCCCGCTGATATCCTTTCCTCCGGCGCTGACCGGATGGGCGGCGCCGATATTGGTTCCCGGCGCCATGGCGGCAATGTCTGCAGCGATGGTAATCATGACGCCTGCTGAAGCGGCTCTTGCACCACTTGGGGCAACATAGGACACAACCGGAACTTTACTTGCAAAGATGGCCATCACAATTTTGCGCATGGATTCAGCAAGACCACCGGGTGTATCGATTTCGATGACGACACACGAAACACCGTCAGCAGATGCTTTCTCAATACCCTTTTCTATAAAACCAGCCACGGCGGGATTGATGGAGCCCGATACCTGAATGATATAGACTTCATTTTCAGCCGAAAAATTATTTCCGGGAAAGCAACATAAAAATAATAACAAAGCCGATAAAATAAAAAATATTCTTTTCATTATAAAATTCTTATGATTAGGCATATAAATTGTTGGCCATAAATAATATTGCTGGAAAATCTTTCACAGTCGTTCCTATAGTGACTAAAGATGTAAAAAATATCATGTCGGTTATTTAATTTAATGATTAGGATCCATGGCTTTCATCAATTTCTTCATATCTTCCCAAACATCCCGCTTTTTATCCGGATTACGAAGTAAATATGCAGGATGATATGTCGGTAAGATCTTTGTCCCCATATAATCGTAAAAACATCCTCTGAGTTTTGAAATCGGTGATTTGGTTTCAAGAAGTGTCTGAGCGGCAAAAGTCCCCAGTGCACAAATAATATCCGGTTTTACGGATGCAATCTGTCGTTTTAAAAAAGGAACGCATATTTCGATCTCATCTGCCATTGGATTCCGGTTTCCGGGGGGACGACATTTGATGATATTACAAATATACACCTGTTCTCTCGTATGATGGATCGCTTCGATGATTTTGGTAAGAAGCCTTCCGGCAGCACCGACAAAAGGCTCGCCCATTTGATCCTCATCATATCCCGGACCTTCACCTACAAACATGAGCTTCGCATGAGGATCGCCGGCGCCGAATACAATGTTTGTCCGTTTATTGGAAAGCCTACAGCGTCTGCAATCTCCCAAATCCTTTCGAATTGTCTCAAGGGTTTCTGACGAAAAGCCCTTTTTTCGTCCCCAGCGATTAATTTTGTTGAGGCTTTCCTTTGAACATTCAAACCCCTGACATCCGTTTTCAGCCAAAAATCTGAAAAAAGTCTTTATATCTTCAAGTGTATTGATAATCCCTGATTTTAATAAATCGGGATTGGACTCGTAACGTGTCATACAATTTTTAATATCCGATCCAGCAATAGATTTGCAACATCATCTTTGGACATTTTGGGCAAATTCTCTTTTGTGCCGTTTTTATGAAACAACGTGACCGTATTTGTGTCGGCGCCGAAACCGGAATCTGGACGGCCCACGATATTCCCGACAATGATGTCGAGATTTTTTTCAGCCATTTTTTGTCCTGCGTTTTTTTCAAGATGCTCTGTTTCCGCAGCAAATCCTACGAGAATCTGTTCTTTTTTGTTCCTGCCGATTTCTTTTAAAATATCCTGGGTTCTTTCCAGAGACAAAACCAGTTCATCCGTGTCCTTTTTGATTTTTTGTTTTGCAGTGTCCTTAGGCCGGTAATCGGAAACCGCAGCTGTTTTGACAATGATATCAAAATCCGCCATATTCTCAAACACATTAAGCGCCATCTCTTTGGCGGTGTTCACCCTGATCACGGCAACATTGTTAGGATCCGATAGGTGTGTCGGGCCGGTAATCAAAGTAACCTGACCGCCTCTGTACTCGGCAGCCTTTGCAACTGCAAAGCCCATTTTGCCGGAAGAAGGGTTGCTGACAAATCTCACTGGATCAATAGGTTCTCGGGTGGGACCGGCGGTAACCAGTATTTTTTTATCTTTCAGATCTTTGGGTGTCAGGTAGCAAACGGTTCTGTCCAATATGTCATGAGGTTCGGGAAGACGACCGGGCCCTGTCGTTCCGCATGCCAGGCTCCCGGACTCCGGATCTATAACAAGATACCCTTCAGACCGAAGCGTTTCAAGATTTCTCTGTACGGCATGGCTTTTAAACATCTGCGTGTTCATTGAAGGGCATATCACCACAGGACACGTTACAGCCATCATGAAGGTACTTAAGGCATCATCGGCAATTCCGTTTGCCAGCTTTCCGATAATGTTGGCGGTTGCCGGTGCGATTACGACGACATCTGCTTGTTCGGCCCAGTCAATGTGCCTGATGGATGCATCATCACTTTCCTCGAAAAGATCCGTGCACACCGCTTGACGGGATAACGCTTTGAAGGTCAATGCACCCACAAACGCTTGGGCGTATTTTGTCATAATGACCCTGACATTGGCACCTTCTTTTACAAAAAGTCTCAAAAGCTCAACGCTTTTATAGGCTGCGATGCCTCCGGAGACTCCCAGAACAATATTTTTTTTGTCGATAATATGTTTCATTCGCTTTTCATTACTCCAATCATTGAGTTGAATTTGGCATACATTCCTATCACGGTGGTTCATCGCCATTCAATTACCGTCTCTGAGATTATTTCTAAGTCTCATCAGTTTTTGCATGTTATGACACGTCAGCAGAAGATCAACCCATTGGATGAACAGCGTTATAAGATCATCCGGCGATGTCTTGCCGAGTTTCGTCTCTATTTCAGAAAGTGCCTCAACAAGGTCCTGGCGCTCGGGTTCATCACTTAAAAGATGTCTGTAAATTTCGGCGGCTTTTAATAAATTACCCTGATCAGCATAAACTTTTGCCATTGTCCGGGTATAAAAGACATCGTCTTCAACCAATTGTTTTTGACCTTTCTTTTTTGGTTTTTCTCCAAATTATTTGGAGGAAAGGATTCGAGGATCCAGGATTCAAGGGATCAAGTGTCAGATGCCAGTGAATAGCGGAAAATTTATTTACTATCATTGATTATCAACTATTTACCGTTCACAATTCACTGTTCACATTTGTTTTTAAAGCTTTTTCACTCGAACCCTGGAATCCTTGGACCCTTGGCCCCTTATCAATCGACCAACTCTTTGGGAGATTATACTTATTTTTTGTTATTCTTGTTACTATCTGAAACACGCTGTTTAGGTTTTACTTTGATGATCACTTCGTTTTCGCCGATGACCCCCAGCTCCTTTCTGGCCACATCTTCAACATAGCTGGGATCATTTTTCAACCGCTCAATTTCACGGTATAAAGAGAGGTTTTCCTTTTTAAGTTCCTCGTTCTTTTTCGACAAGTTATCCTTTTCCATTTTAAGCTTATGAAGATCCGTAAGGCCATTTTCACCGAATACGATAAACAACAACATCAAAAACATCGTCACTATTGCTAAAACAAACATTATATTTTTTCTCAAACTCACGCTTTATCCGTCTCCTTTCTGATGATGGCCAAAACCTTTTCCGCTTTCCAACTTTTAAGCAATAAAGAAAAGGAACCATACAATACAAGGCCGATACTTATACTTACCACAAGCCCAAAGAAAAGGTCCATCAGACTTCCGCCTTCAGAAGGAATAATGAACAGAGCCGCCGCCCAGACAGCCGCACCCATAAATATGGAACAGATGATTGTCTTATACACGGACGTCATAATCATTTTCAACCCCAGCATGCCGAGTTTTGATCTTAATGCTCGAACAAGAAGTCCGAGATTTAAAATGGAAGCCAGAGAAGTGGCCAGGGCAAGTCCTCCATGTCCCAAGGGGCCCATGAGAATGATGCCAAGAATGATATTGGCACAAACAGATATGACAGCCATTCGTACCGGAGTTTTGGTGTCCTGCAAAGCATAAAAAGTTGAAACGACGATCCTCACGGCTGAAAACGCCCATAATCCAATACTATAGTATAAAAGGGCATATGCAGTCAAATGTGCGGTCTTTGCATCAAACGCACCTCTTTTGAATAATAAGGCAACGATCGGTTCTCTTAAAACGATCAGCCCCACCATAGAGGGAATGGTAATAAAAAAAATCAGTTTCATCGCATATGCAAAGGTATCCCTGACAGCCTGCAAGTCCTTTTTTGCGGCCTGCCTGGAAATACTCGGAAAAACAGCAGTAGACATTGCTATTGCAAATATCCCGAGGGGAAACTGCACCAGACGGTCGGCATAGTATAGATACGAAACGCTCCCTTCGGGAAGCAGTGAGGCCAAAAGGGTCCCCACCAAAATATTGATTTGATAGACAGCAGCGCCGAATATGGTGGGAATCATCAACAGGCCCATTTTTTTGAGGCCGGGATGAAAAAATTTTGCTTTATGCCAAAAATAGAATCCCTTTTTAATCAAAAACGGCATTTGAAGCCCAAGCTGCAAAATACCACCGATCACCACACCGATGGCCAGGCCTGTTACAGGATCGGCCATGTGCGGTGAAATTAAAAAAACCGAACCTATAATTGAGATGTTCAAAAAAACCGGCGCAAGAGCCGGCGCAGCGAAATGACCCAGAACATTAAGGATCCCCATGGAAAGTGCCACCATTCCGATAAAAAAGATATACGGGAACATGATTCGCGTGAGGAAAATGGTGACGGACAATTTCTCAGGTGAATCGGCAAAGCCGGGGGCGATGATGCGAATGATAAGCGGAGACAAAAAAATACCTGTAACGGCAACGACAACCAGCAACACCGACAGCAGTCTTATGGCGGATCTTGCCATTTCAAAGGCTTCATCTTTTCCCCGATTCGTGAGTGTTTCAGCAAACACAGGGATAAATGCAACACTTAAAGAACCCTCGGCAAAAAGCCTTCTTAAAAGGTTTGGGATTCTAAATGCCACAAAGAATGCATCTGAGCTAAATCCGGCACCGAAAAACCAGGCAATGACAACATCTCTTATAAATCCGAAAATACGACTCAATAGTGTCGCCGACCCAACAACCCCTGCAGCTTTTGTTACCCGGTCATTTTCATTATCGGTTTGTTTTTTTGAAAGGGTTTGTTCGTTGGAATTTGTAATTTTAATATTGTTTCTCATTTGAATGTTGTGATTTGTGATTTTAGTGCAACATCTGGAAACGCTATAGCAGTTACCAAAAATATGTTCCGATTGAATGAATAACGGTCACGATTTACCGTAAGCCGGCGGATGAAACGGAATGTTATTCTGACAATAGCTATAATTGTAAAATACTCATTATGGGGGTGTTAATTATGTTAGATCAAAAATGGTTAACAACTTCTGCCGGCGTGAAAATGCCACGGATCATTTACGGCACGGCCTGGAAAAAGGACCGTACGGCAGACTTGGTTGTGAAAGCCATCCAGGCAGGATTTAGAGGAATTGATACCGCTTGTCAGCCGAAACACTATAACGAACCACTGGTAGGAGCAGCGCTTCAGACGCTGAAAGACCATGGGATCGAACGTGAGGCCTTGTTCCTGCAAACCAAATTCACCCCACTCTCTGGTCAGGATCCAAGACACGTGCCATACGATATGAATTCCCCCGTTGAGTTGCAGGTCGCCCAATCCTTTGAGATATCGAAAGAAAACTTGCAAACTGAATATGTAGATTCTTTAGTACTTCATTCACCAATGACACCTCACTCGCTTTTGATGAATGTATGGCGCGCAATGGAAAAAATTAAAAAAACGGGTGAAGCTCGTCAGTTGGGAATCAGCAACTGCTACGATACTAAAGTGATTCGGTCACTCTATGACGATGCCAACGTAAAGCCGGCGGTTATACAAAATCGGTTTTATCAGGAAACGGGGTATGATGCAGACTTGCGTCAATGGTGCTCTACCCATGGAATTATTTACCAGAGTTTTTGGACCCTGACTGCAAATCCTCATATTCTAACCAGCAATACCGTTCGAGCCATTGCTCAGAAATATAAAAAAACTGAAGCGCAAATCTTTTTTCGATATCTCAGTCAATCTGGTATTGTCCCTCTTACCGGAACGTCTTCTGAGCAGCACATGAGGGAAGACCTCAGCATTTTTGATTTTAAGCTTTCTTCTGAGGATTTAAAAAATGTGAGTCTCCTGCTCAATCAGGTATAGCCACCCGGCGCCGCTGAAGGCTGGAATCATTGGCGCTCTTCCTCGCGTCTCATCTTTCTGTTTGCCAATAAGGTATTTATTCAAATTTGTTGAATAATTGTTGACCATCATTGAAGATGTCTGCCTTTTGATTCCTAAAGAACGAATTTAGGTCGGAATAGGTAAAGATGCCAAAAAGGCTAAATACAAGACAAAGATAGTCTGAAGCTTTTAATATCAACTATGTAAGGTGAACCTGCTGAACGGAGATAATATTTGGCAGTTCACTTAAATCATGAATAACCGTTTCGTCTGCCGGAGTGTCAATGTTTACCAGACATATGGCCCGGTCGCCGCGCCTGCCAAGTTGAAAACGGCCGATATTGATATTATGTCGGCCAAGGGTCGTCCCCACATTTCCGATAACCCCAGGTCTGTCAATATTTTGAATAATGATCATCCATCCTTCAGGGATGGCGTCCAGATAGATTTCTCCTATTTTTACAAGCCTCGGATATTTTTTTTCGTAAATAGTTCCCCAGATCTCGTCGATTCCCCCTTCATGATCTTCAAGTTTCATCCGGATCAAACTGGTGAAATCATGCTTTGCCGAACTGATGGTTTCATGGACATGAATCCCCTTTTCTTGTGCAAGGGTCGGTGCGTTGACATAATTTACCGGGGTGTCGGTAAATGAGCCGAGCAGTCCTTTCAGGGCGGCATGTGTCAGCGGCCTTGTGTCCAGGTTGGCCACATCGCCGCTGTAGCTTATGGTGATATCGTGGATCTTTCTGACAAGCTGGCCCATCAAAGACCCCATTTTTTCGGTTAAATCCAAATGGGGACGGATCTGGTCCATCACATCTATCGGTAGTGATGGAAAATTGACGGCATTCATTATAATGCCGTCCAATAGGTAAGCGGACATTTGTTTTGCAATCATTTCGGCTACTTTTATCTGGGCTTCTCCGGTGCTGGCACCTAAATGGGGGGTAAATATGACATTTGGATGCTGAAGTACGGGGAGGTCCGGTTCCGGTGGTTCTTGGGGAAGAACATCAAGGGCTGCACCGGCGACGTGTCCGCTTAAGATGGCCTGGTAAAGATCATCAATGTTAACCACTTCTCCCCGGGAGCAGTTGATGATTCTTACACCCTGTTTCATTCTGTTAAGGGTCGTTTCATTGATCATTCCCACCGTTTCCTGAAGACGTGGCACATGAAGCGTTATAAAATCTGAGCGCGCAAGCAGATCATCTAAAGAAACAAGCTCGACATCAAGGGCTTTTGCGGCGTCTTTGCTGACATATGGGTCTGCGGCAATGACAACCATTTTCAGACCCTTTGCACGGTCCGCTACCACTCGGCCGATATGGCCAAGACCGATGATGCCCAAAGTTTTTCCGGTTATTTCAATACCTGCCAATTTTTTCTTTTCCCATTTCCCATCGCGGATGGAGGCCGTTCCCTGGGGAATGTTTCTGGCCAGGGCCAGCATCAGAGAGATGGTATGTTCAGCGGTGGTGATCGTATTACCACCGGGAGCATTCATTACCACGATCCCATGTTTTGTGGCACTTGCCACATCGATATTGTCGACACCTATACCGGCACGGCCGATAACCTTTAGCTGGCCGGCATTTTTTAATACCTCTTCGGTCACCTGGGTTCCGCTCCGGATTGCAAGGCCATGGAATTCACCGATAATTTTGGACAAAACCTCTGGATCGGATGTTGCTTTATCATTATCGACGACGACGTTTATTTTTCCGGTTGCTTCGAGTATTTCCTTTGCAATAGGGAACATATTGTCCCGTATCATTACTTTGTACATTAAGGGCTCCTATTGGGCTTTTTTCCAGAAAGGGGACATTTCTCGCAGTCGCTCGATAATCGGCGGGAGCTTTTCGATAATAAAGTTGATTTCCTCTTCAGTATTATACATACTAAGGCTGAAACGGATCGAACCATGAGCCGCAGTGAACGGCACCCCCATTGCTCGCAGTACATGGGATGGTTCCAGTGAACCCGATGTGCACGCCGATCCGGATGAGGCGCAGATACCAAACTCGTCCATCAATAAAAGAATGGATTCACCTTCTACGTACTCAAATGCAATACTTGTGGTGTTTGGAAGACGATTCTCTCTATCACCGTTGACCATGGCATTGGGAATGCGATTTAATAGTCCGGTTTCAAGTTTGTCTCTTAATTGTTTAACCCTGATCCTCTTATCCGAGAGGTTGGCGGCGGCAAGTTCGCTTGCTTTTCCCAATCCGATAATGGAAGCAACATTTTCGGTTCCGCCCCGCCGGCCTTTTTCCTGATGGCCTCCAATTAGAAAAGGCGAATATTTGGTTCCTTTTCGAAGATACAATGCGCCGACACCCTTTGGCCCGTGAAACTTATGACCTGAAATAGAGAGCATGTCCACATCAACGTTTTTAAGATCTATCGGAATTTTTCCAACCGCCTGAACGGCATCCGTATGGAATACAATGCCTTTTTCTCTCAAAACCCCTCCTATTTCTTCGATGGGGAAGATGACTCCGGATTCATTGTTGGCCCACATAATGCTGACGATGGCGGTATCCTCACTTAGATTTTTATACAGATAATCCAGATCAAGCCTCCCTTTTCGATCGACGGGCACAAATGTGACCCGATAGCCGTTTTTGGACAGATACTCAAAGAGATTCTTGATTGCCGGATGCTCTACTCTGGAAGTTAGGATATGTTTTTTATCAGGATTTGATAAAATCGCGGCTCGAATTGCTGTGCTGTCACTTTCCGTTCCAGAGCTGGTAAATATAATTTCATCTGGAGATGATCCGATAAGTTCGGCCAGTCGTTCTCGCGCTTCAACGATTTTGCGTTCCACCATACCACCGAATGTATGCATACTGGATGGATTTCCGTAATATTCATTAAAATAAGGAAGCATTTCTTCCAGCACTTCCGGGGCCACCTGTGTCGTGGCGTTGTTGTCTACGTAAATAACTTTCACTGTTGCACCTCCTCTACCAAGAGTTCAGGCGCAACCAATTCCCTGAGCTTTGACTCCACATAATGCTTGAGGGTAATTTGGGATGCGCTGCAGGTGGCACATGTTCCATGAAGTTTCACAAAAACGTTGTTCCCATCCACATCTACGAGTTCAATATTACCTCCGTCTTTTTTCAGTGCCGGTTTGATTTCGCGTTCCAATGTCTCTTCAATCAGTCTAATTTTCTGAATATTGGTTAAACGGATGACTTTTTTCTTTGCCTTGATTTCACGGCCGAGGGTTGTGTCGATAATTTCCTGAATCTTTCCATGGCAGTTTTCGCATCCACCGCCGGCCTTGACATAATTGGTCACGTCTTCAATAGAGTTCAAACTGTTTTCTCTAACCGCACGTTTTATTTCGAGGTCGGTGATACCGAAACATTCACAAACAATTTCGCCTTCGACCTTTTTCTCGGCTTCTCCACGGTAATTTGCAATTGCCTTTTCAAGGGCATCACGTCCCAACACCGAGCAGTGCATCTTTTGTTTCGGAAGGCCGCCTAAAAATTCTGCAATATCATCATTGGTAATCTTTTCTGCTTCCTCAAGAGAAAGACCCTTTATGATTTCTGTCAGGGCCGATGAGGACGCAATGGCACTTGCGCAGCCAAAGGTTTGAAATTTTACATCTTTGATTTTTTTATTTTCATCCAACTTAAAATATAGTGTCAGGGCATCCCCGCAAGCCAGAGATCCGACCTCTCCAACGCCGTCGGCATCCTCGATTACGCCCACATTTCGAGGATTGATAAAGTGATCTTTCACCGTTTTCGTATATTCCCACATGGTATCCTCCTGTGTTTAATATCATTCAAATTATAAACATGCTTATATTAAGCATTTTATTTGAAAAAAAAAGACCTCTTCCGTATTATGAATAAATATCAAATGAAATTAAGTAGTTAAGAAAAAACTGATCGGTCATTCGTTTTGATTTTTAGCATATGAATTCTGCAGAACGTTTAATCCAAAATATACATAATGAAGACCGGAAGCGATGGTAAGGCCTGCTGTAATCCAAAACAATGACCGTTTAATTATCTGAATTCCTGGAATGCTCGTATCAAGTAGAGTCAGTAAAATGGTTATAAACTGTGCAACCGTCGTCCATTTGCTCACAAGGCTCGGATTTATTTCAATAGGAATATCTGTCAATGCAAAAACGGCGATCCCGGTGATAATAAGGATGTCACGGCTTAACACGATCACTGTCAGCCATGCGGGAATTATTTTAAGAACAGCCAGGCTTACAAAAGCAGACGCCAACAAAAGCTTGTCGGCAATTGGATCAAGATAAGCACCCAACATACTGTACTGATTAAAATATCTTGCCAGTAGACCATCCAGTCCATCGCTGATGGCTGCAATGGTAAATACCAGAAGGGCAAAGTGAAACAGATCTTTTAAAAGGAAAATGACAAAAAGGGGCGTGAGCAAGCTCCTGATAACGGTTAAAATATTGAGAATATTGATGCTCAATGATCTGTTTCCATTTTAAAACCTAAGTCGAGCGGTTTTCAAATTTGCCGCAT
>JAFDCA010000249.1 GCA_019313025.1 Deltaproteobacteria bacterium | reverse complement strand
TGAAAATTGTGTGGTAAATGGTGTCCTCCCGATATTTTGTATGACACATAACGTGCTTTTTAGAAAAGTTTTGTATGATATGATGTTTTGGCATAGGTATTGCTGATAAAAAGGCTTTTACGCGCCGTTTCAGATGTCAACATGCCGGAGGATGTTTTGTATGTGTGAAAAACCAACCTATGAAGAACTGGAACAAAAACTAAACGTGCTTAAAAAAGAGTATCGTGTTCGAAAAGATATTGAAACCGCTTTACGAGAAAGCAAAGAAAAATACCGGTTGTTGGTTAAAAACTTACCCAGCATCGTTTATAAGGGATACGCAGATTGGTCTGTGGAGTTTTTTGACGAAAAAATTGAACATTTGACCGGCTTTGACCTTAATAAAATTAATTCCAAACAAATAACCATGTTGGACTTAATTGTTGATGAAGATATTAAGCCTGCAAAAAAAAGTTTTATCCAGGCGCTCAAAACAGACAAGTCATATGTCAGAGAATTCAGAATTCGATCCAAAACCGGAAAAACACATTGGATGCAGGAAAGAGGCCAGATCATTTGTGATGACGCCGGCGAAATTGAATACGTCAGCGGCGTATTTTTTGACATTACCGACCATAAACATGCCGAGGAGGTTTTAAGGCAAAGCGAGACAAGATTAAAAGCGGTTTTTGAAGCCAACCCGGATCCTGTGGTTGTTTATGACACCAATGGTCACCCACAGTATTTAAATCCTGAATTTATAAATGTCTTTGGGTGGACTCTGGAAGATTTAAAGGGGAAACGGATACCGTTTGTTCCTGACGACCAAAAAGAGATAACCGCTGCAAAGATAAAAGAGCTTTATGATTTCCAAAAACCGGTGAGGTTTGAAACCACCAGATTGACAAAGGACGGGCAGTTTTTAGACATTTTTATCAGCGCGGCGATTATTAAAGATCCGGAGAGCGAAGCTTCGGGAATGGTGGTGAATCTGACCGATATTACAGAAAAAAAGAGATTGGAAACCCGGCTCCAAGGCGCCCAAAGGATGGAGGCCATCGGAACGTTGTCCAGAGGAATTGCCCATGATTTTAACAACTTGCTGATGGGCATCCAAGGGAATGCATCGCTGTTGTTACTTAGCAAGGATGCGGCCCACCCGGATTACGAACATTTGAAGAACATTGAAAATTATGTGTTACAGGGGTCGGATCTTACCAATCAGCTTTTGGGTTTTGCCAGAGGGGGAAAATATGAAGTCGAGGTGATGAATCTGAACGAGGTCATAAAACGAGAAAATCGTATGTTTACTCGAACCAAAAAAGAGATCGTGATTCACGAACAATATGAACAGGATCTTTGGCCGGTAAAGGTGTCTAAAGGGCAAATTGAACAGGTGTTGTTAAACCTTTACGTCAACGCCTGGCAGGCCATGCCCGGAGGTGGAGATCTTTATGTTCAGACAAATAATATACGCCTTGATCAACATTTTATAAAGCCTTTTAGAGTAACTCCCGGAAAATATGTTAAAATATCAATAACTGACACAGGAACCGGCATGGATGAAGCGACGATGCAACGGATATTCGAACCATTCTTTACCACCAAAAAGATGGGAAGAGGCATCGGTTTGGGACTTGCATCGGTTTACGGAATTATCAAGAATCACGGGGGATTCATAGATGTTTACAGTGAAAAGGGAGAAGGCACCGCCTTTTATATCTACTTGCCGGCCATCGATGCACAAGATATTTATCAAGATGAAGAGATCGAATCCGCGGATAAAATTGCCCATGGAACTGAGACGATTCTTCTCGTGGATGATGAAGATATGATTGTTGATGTGAGTCGGAAATTGTTGGAGAAATTGGGATATACGGTATTGACCGCTGTCAGTGGTCGTGAGGCGATCGAAATGTATCAAAAACATCTTAAGAAGATCGCTTTGGTAATTGTTGATATGATTATGCCGGGCCTTGACGGTGGTGAAACATATGATGAATTAAAAAAAATTGATCCGGATATAAAGGTACTTCTGGCCAGTGGTTACAGCATTGACGGTCAGGCTCAAGATATCCTCTACAGGGGATGTAACGGCTTTATTCAGAAACCGTTTAACATAAAGAGATTATCCCATAAAGTCAGGACAGTTTTGGATATCAAGTGATGCAAAAAAATTGAAAGGGAAACCAAATGAGAAGAATCATGCTCATAACATGGGCAACATCCGGTTTTGGCGAAGCATGCGCCCGACGCTTTGCCAGAGAAGGCTGGCAACTCATATTGGCGGCCAGACGAAGAGGCCGTTTAAAAGCGTTGCAGGTTGAACTGGGTAGTGAAACATCCGTTCATACCCTATCACTGGACGTTCGTGATCAGGAATCGGCAATGACAGAACTGACACATTTGCCCGAAGAGTTCTCTGAAATTGATGTCCTCGTCAACAATGCAGGTCTTGCACTGGGTCTTGAGCCGGCCCATGAATCAGACATATCCGACTGGAATACAATGGTGGACACCAACATTAAAGGACTACTGTATTGCACAAGGGCGACCATACCGGGCATGGTCCACCGCAATAAAGGGCATATTGTCAATATCGGATCTGTGGCCGGTGACTGGCCTTATCCGGGGGGAAATGTATATGGCGCTACCAAGGCGTTTGTAAAACAGTTTTCGCAAAATTTACGTGCCGACCTTTTCGGGACAGCCATACGGGTCACCAACATCGAACCCGGATTGGCGGAAACGGAGTTTTCCCTGGTTCGTTTTAAAGGAGATGAAAGCAAAGCTGAAAAAGTGTATGAGGGGACACAACCCATCACTGCTGAAGATATTGCTGAAATGGTTTACTGGGTCGTAAATCTTCCTCCCCACATCAATATCAATCGCCTTGAGGTCATGCCGGTTTGTCAAACTTGGGGGGCGTTTGCCATCCATCGTGATGGTTGATCTTGGGGGAATTTATTGACCAAATAGAAATAGTAAAGAAAAAAGAGTAATGAGGAAAGCGGGAAACCAAAGTAAACGGATGAAGAGAAAGACGGTGAGAAAGTAAGAAGGTTGGTATGATTTAGTTAGTGCCTCCGACCTTCGGATTTTCTAACCTTCTTAACTTCTTGTTTTCCGCTCAATGTTAAAATCTAAGAGATCAAATATTTCCGCAAACCGCTCTCCATGTTTGCTGTGCTTTTTGTAATAATCGATACAGTCTTTGACCAACTGTAGCACGTCACTTTCACTGCAGATTCCGTCAAGTTCAATTGCCAGCTTCGGATGTCTGCCCAGTTTTCCACCGAGTTGAATCCGGAATCCTTTTCTTTTTGTTGCGATGGTTCCGGTGGGGCATACATGAATACACTTGCCGCATTTCATGCACCGCTCTTGATCGATTTCAGGAATATTTTTTTCGTTGTCCAGGGTAATACACGTTTCAATACATGCCTCAACACAAGCCTCGCAACCGGAACATGCTTCATCGGTTATCTCCGGAATGACCGCACCGATGATTCCGACATCCTTAATTTGAGGTTGTGAACAGGCATTTGGACATTCCGCCAGGGTGATTCGAAATTCATGATGGTACTTGAGATCGCCGTCAACCCGTTCTTTTAAAAACGTTAGAAGATCTGCATTTTCAAGCAACGACTCTATTTTTTTGACCAGAACATCACAATTGTTGGCGGGGTTGGGGCAACCGCTGGAACCAAAACAGGTATCGACCTGATACCCTTTGATGTCTGAGCTCATTTTTGACATAAATCGAGCCTGGGCGGCCTTGACATCAGATATCGATACGATCTTTTTACCGGCAGCCGCGGTTTCATTTTCAATCCGGGAGCGGACCTTTTTTCTAACAAAAAAAGGAACGTTCTTAATGGCAGCTTCGGCATCGGGCATCCATTTCATTACCTTTTATCTCCTTAACGTATCTGAGAGGAATTGCCGGTCTTCTGATTTTTATCATTTTTAAGCATTTCAATTGTATCCATCCCGAGGCAGACAAGCCTTGACGATCCCCTGGCATCCTTTCAGGCACATCAACTCATATGGAGATGATCATGAAGATTCTTTTTTATTTTTCGAGATTGTCAGTAAGATTTGGGCTGATCTGCATACTGATATCCACACATCTTGCAGAGTGGGTAAGGGCACCTACGGAAATGATATCGACGCCGGTATCTGCCAAGGATTTAAGATCGTCTTTTGTGATACCCCCTGATAATTCAACCACCGCTCTTTTATCAATAAAGGCGGTGGCCTCTTTTATCTGTTTTAGGGTCATGTTGTCCAGCATGATGACCTCAGCATTGGCCGCAAGCGCTTCCTTGACCTGGTCCAGATTGGAAACCTCCACTTCTATTTTTAACAGATGGGATACCTGAGTCCTGATATGGTCAATGGCTTTTTTAACACCCCCAAAAGCAGCAATATGATTATCCTTAATCAAGACGCCGTCATACAGTCCCATCCTGTGGTTATAGGCGCCGCCCACTCGTACGGCATGTTTTTCCAATACACGCCAACCCGGGGTGGTCTTGCGGGTATCCACCAGACGGATGTTTTTGCCTGAAAGTTCTTTCGTATATAATCGAACCAACGTTGAAATACCCGAGAGATGCTGGAGGAAATTCAACGCGGTTCGCTCACCGGAAAGCAACGCTCGAAGCCGTCCTTTCACGTTGGCCAACGTATCCCCTTTGTTTAGAAAATCACCATCATTGTATTTCGATTTGAATATAACTTCTGAATCGAGATACTGAAAGACCTGTTTGGCCACATTCAGACCGGCAACCACAAGGGATTCTTTTGCGATGATGACACCTTCACCTTTAAGTTGAGAGTCAATCAGGTTATCGGTGGTGATGTCTCCCGGACCGATATCTTCTTCGAGCGCAATTTCAATGAGATGGTGTATTGAATTCATGGGGCATTCGGGTTAAGTCTCGAGTTCCTTAATTTTATCCAAGTTTGTCTGAAGCTTTTGCTTTTTTTCCGTGAGTGTTTGATGTTTTTCTTTGACTTTTTCAATCACATCTCCGGGTGCCTTTGTAAGAAATTCCTCGTTGCCAAGTTTTTTTGTAACCATGCTTAATTCATGGTTCAGTTTGTTGATCTCTTTACCAAGGCGATTCATTTCTTGAGCAAAATCGATAATTCCTTCCAAGTGAACGAAAATCATCGCGTTATCGACAACCGATGTTGCCGCTGACTTTGGCCTGGGGCCCGTGTTTTCCACAGACAAGGATTTGAGCCGTGCCAGATTAATGATCATGTCCTGGTACTGGTCTATAAGTCCCCGTGTGGATTCTTCTTGTGAGTGGACGGTTGCGGCCAGCGATAGGGAGGGTGAAATATTCATCTCTCCCCTGATGTTTCTGATTCCGGATATAACTCCTGAGATCAGGGCCATGGTTGATTCTGCTTCCATATCCCTTCGAAGATCGTAATTGTTGACATCCAGAGGAAATACGGATTTCATAATAGAGCTTTCTGTCCCTGGAAGCTTATCCCAAATTTCTTCTGTGACAAAGGGTATAAACGGATGGAGCAGAATCAGTGTGTCATGAAGAACGCGCCATAGAACGCTTAATGTGGCTTCCTTGCGGTTCGCGCCCTCTTTTTCATACAGGGTGGGTTTAACGGCTTCAAGGTACCAGTCACAGAACTCGTGCCAGACAAAGTTATAGAGCTCTCCGGCAGCATCGTTAAACCGATAGCTGTCAAGAGCCTGTGAAACATGGTCGGTAACACGATAGCATCTGGATAAAATCCATCTGTCAGCCATAGAAAGAGATTCATAGGGTATGTTTTGGTATTCTTTGTCGATGTGCATCAGCGAAAATCGGGCGGCATTCCAGATCTTGTTGATAAAATTTCTGTAGCCTTCAACGCGCTTTTCAGACATTTTAACGTCTCTGCCCTGGGCGGCAAATGCGGCCAGCGTAAAACGGAATGCATCGGTTCCGTATGTGTTGATGACGCTCAAAGGATCGATGACGTTTCCCGTGGACTTGCTCATCTTTTTGCCGTCTTCATCCCGTACCAGGGCATGCACATAAACATCCTTAAACGGCACATCCCCCATAAAATGAAGTCCCATCATCATCATTCGAGCAACCCAGAAAAAGAGGATGTCGAAACCGGTAACAAGAACAGATGTGGGGTAAAACAATTTCAGTATTGGTGTGTCATCCGGCCACCCCATGGTGGAGAAGGGCCATAGGGCAGAGCTGAACCAGGTATCCAGGACATCCGTATCTTGTATGAGATCTGTTCCTTTGCAGGCCGGACATGTATCCGGTGCATCCATGGCAACGATAACTTCATTGCACGTTTCACATGTCCAGGCCGGAATTTGATGCCCCCACCATATCTGCCTTGAAATACACCAGTCTTTTATGTTGTTCATCCATTCAAAGTACGTTTTGGTCCATATTTCAGGGATGATTTGAGTGTTGCCGTTTTTGACCGCTTCGATGGCTTTTTCAGCAAGGGGTTTGGCTTTGACGAACCATTGCTTTGACAAATTGGGCTCAATGATGGTGTTGCACCGATAACAATGACCGATATTGTGCTGATAGGGTTCAACTTTTTCTAAAAGACCCTCTTTCTTGAGTGCGTCAACCACGGCTTTCCTGCATTGGAACCGGTCCATGTTTTCAAATTTTCCGGCTTCCGGTGTCATTAAGCCGTTGTCATCAATGACCTTAACACGTTCAAGATGATGCCGGTTTCCAATTTCAAAGTCATTGGGGTCATGGGCCGGGGTAATTTTGAGGGCGCCGGTTCCAAAAGACATATCCACATATTTGTCTTTGATAATTGGGATCTCTCTGTTCATCAGAGGAAGTATTATTTTTTGAGACTCAATGCCGTGATAGCGATCATCATCGGGATTTACGGCCACTGCTGTATCGCCCAGCATGGTTTCAGGTCGTGTGGTTGCGATAACGACATGCCCCTTTCCATTCGAAAAGGGGTATCGGATGTGATACAAAAAACCATCATGGACGTCGTGCTCCACTTCTAAATCCGCAAGCGCCGTATGGCAGCTGTTGCACCAGTTGATGATGTAATTACCACGGTATATGAGACCTTCTTGATAGAGTGTTACAAAGACTTTTCGGACGGCTTTTGAAAGCCCTTCGTCCATGGTGAACCGCTCCCTGTCCCAATCACACGAAGCCCCAAGACGTTTGAGCTGATTGATAATGGCACTGCCGTACTCTTTGCGCCACTCCCAGACCGCTTCGATGAATTTTTCCCGGCCGACCTGGTGACGGTCCAGCCCCTCGTTTGCAAGACTTTTTTCAACAACATTCTGGGTGGCGATGCCGGCATGGTCGGTACCCGGCATCCAAAGAACATTGTCGCCTCGCAGTCTTCTGTAGCGACAGAGAATATCCTGCAGTGTATTGTTTAAGGCATGTCCCATGTGGAGGACACCGGTAACATTGGGTGGCGGTATGACGATGGAATAACATTTCTGAGTGCTTTCCGACTCATTGGCCGAAAATAATCGTTCTTTTTCCCAGAAATGATACCATCGTTTTTCCACATCATGGGGTTCATAACCTTTGTCGAGAAGATTGGAACTCATATTTTGTTGCTCCTTGATGTGACGGTTATCTGGATAAACTGGATGAATATGTATTAAATTGAAAAGGGGATTATAAATAATCCCCGATTATTTTTCATTTGATTTTTGGTGATAATAAGATCAATCAGGCAGAAGATAAATCTCGTCACAATGTATCAATTATTTTTCACCATCAGGTGAATCTTCAAGCAGGGCTTTTTTCAATCTTTCTATTTCCATTTTCACCGTTTTTTCAATGGCCTGTATAAGCAGACGGTCGATCTTTTCATAAAACATCTTTTTTATAACGCGTTCCAAAGCGGCGTCTATTTTTTCGTCCGTTATCTTGTCGGCCTCAAAATAATCCCCTGAAATATCTTCGTCAGAATCGAGCTCAATGCCCAGTGAATCGGCAATATCATCTTCCATCGCCTCATCCATCATCGCAGCCGTGTCTAATTCATCCGTAAAGTCATCGGTTTCTTCAATAAGGTTATTGTCGAATTCATCGATATCATCAAATTCTTGAGAAGTATCTGCCGCATCTGAAACTGGCTCTTCTATGTTGTTGATTTGTTCGGCAGCTTCTATAAGATCGGCAATTTCTTCGTCGCCTTTAGTTTCCTCTGTGGCTTCTTCTATAAGCTCTATGATGGGCTCATCTTCCGCCGGTTTCTGTTCTTCGGCGGCTTCCACTTCCAAGAGATCGATAATCTCTTCGTCGCCTTTAGTTCCCTCTATAGGCGCTTGTTCTCCTATCTCAACGCCATCATCTTGCTTTTCTACGGGAGATTCTTCGGCAACATCCACAAGGTCAATAGGTTCTTCGTCATCTTTTGGTCCCTCTGCTGCCTCTTCTTCAAGCTCTAAGATCACTTCGTCTTTGGTTATTTCAGTTTCATTATTTTTTTTATCTGGTTCATTTGCTTCAGTCATATCCACTCTCCCGTTCGCCATAAAGTCTTACTTGTAAACAAACACCCTATAATCTTCGAAAATTTAACACATGGCATAAAGCGTGTCAAGATATTTGCCTCTTTACAAATCTGCTTCAATCCAACATGATCAATGCGCAGCTTAATCGAACCCTATTGTCTGCTTACCTATAATCCCTTCGATAAAGGAAAAGCATATAAGCATATAAAAAAATGATTTACAGTCGGCTTGTTTGAGTAGTAAAAAGCCTTATGCGCTACTTTTTTATTGAGCCATCGGAACGTGAAGATTCCATACTACATATTACCGGTCCTGATGCCAGACACATAAAAACTGTTTTACGCATGAAGCCCGGTGATAAAATCGGGCTGTTCGACGGTAAAGGATTTGAATACGAAGCCAAGATCCTTGATTTGTCTCACGGGAGGATTCAGGTGTCGCTTGTTCATCGCTTTCCGTCGAGTGCCGAGTCTCCGCTCCAAATTATCGTCGCCCAGGCGTTTTTAAAAGAAAAAAAAATGGATGGTCTGGTTCGGCAGCTCAGCGAACTCGGCATCGTAAGATGGATTCCTTTTATTGCCGATAGATCTGTCCCGAGACCTCATAAAAAACAGCTTCTGGCACGCACGAAACGCTGGGAAAAAATTTCAAAAGAAGCCCTCAAACAATGCAAAAGAGGGCGCGTCATGAAAATTAATGAAACCGTATCCTTTGAAGAAGTGTTGAATCTTGCTCAGTTTTGCGACCTCAAGGTCGCTTTCTGGGAAGATGAAACAAAACCGGTTCATGCCAACCTGATGGGAACCGGCGGTCAAATTAATACGGTTTTTGCTCTTATCGGACCCGAAGGGGGGTTCACCCGAAAGGAAATCGAAGAAGCCAGGAATCATCGATTTATCACCGTCGGATTGGGACCTAGAATTTTAAGGGCCGAAACTGCCACTGTTGCAGCGTGTGTGTTGCTCCAATATCTTTTTGGTGATATGAGCCAAAAAAATCTTGACAAAAAAATGGAGGTTTAATAATTTTTGATTCTTTTCAAGGTCATGCCGAGGTAGCTCAGTCGGTAGAGCAGGGGACTGAAAATCCCCGTGTCGGCAGTTCGATTCTGTCCCTCGGCACCAATAATATCAAGAGGTTGCGGCATTTGCTAAAACCTCTTTTTTCTTTTCTGCTACCATTTTGCTACCACTTGTTTCAAAAATAGT
>JAFDCA010000248.1 GCA_019313025.1 Deltaproteobacteria bacterium | reverse complement strand
TGCCGCAAGCATAAAATAAAATTGAAAGCATAAAAAACAGGGCCGCCAGGCTGTTTGCCCGCTGCACGATATAGGTCACCGACTGGGTTTGAATCGGGTGAATCAGCCAGATCAAAGCAGCAAAAAAGGAGATCAGATCGGTGTGTTTATAACGGGCCTGGACAATCGGAATTCTAAATGTGGCTTTTAAAAAAAGATACAGAAAAAATCCGGTAAGCACATGAATCGATATATTTAACAAATGATAGCCAAACACATCGTATTGATGCAAACTGTAGTTTAGAGCGAAAGTCATAAAAGCAATTGGCCGTGCTCTGGAGCTTTGTAATCCTGCCTTTACAATTTTTGCTGGAGAGAGCCGGTTCACCCGGAGATGTGGGTTTTCTTCAATTTTTCTTAAATCGTCTAAAACAAAGGGAGAATCAAAGGTCTGGGAATAAATCGCGAACGTAATAGCCGTGAAAAACAATAAAATCAGAGCACTTTTAAATATGGACAAATGCTTTCCGGTAAATACCGAAAAGGAGCCGTCCTTTTGCTCGTTAACTGTATGGTTTTTTGAAAAGCGCATCAGCAGTGGTCACGAAAATTGAATTTAGATTTTAAATCTTATCGTAATCCCACAAAGAAACCAGGTCTTTTTTCAAAAATTCACTTAGTTTTTCAACTTCCGGTTTGAAATTTTGCATTAATTCCAGTTTGTATGTTTCATCCAGGGGCTGCCGGGGTGCATGTTTTACCATTTTATTCCTGTAAAAATCTTTCAACCCCGCATATGTCTCATGCGAAAATAACAGTCGCAATGTTTTGCGAAAATACGGTGAATCCAGGGTGTATTTTTTAAAAAACGGCCATTTCAGCTGCTTGTTTGGATTAACAACGTCGAAGTCGGTTATAAAATTTGGATCAACTCCTAAAAAAATTAAAACGTCGCGGCAGACATCCTGGGTGTTTGTTTTGAAATCATCGAAAATAATTATATAGATCTGCGCCTGATCGAAACATGACGTGAACCTTTGAATTTGTTCTGTATATTTTATAAATTCAGAGTAAAATAACCATGAAGGCGCAATGACTCGCTTTGATAAATTCCGTCCCGCCCGCCTGTCCGTTTCAGCTGATAAGGCTGTTTGGAAATCCTCCAGATGTTCACCCAGTGCAAATCTGGCGGCTGAATGAAACGAATGTAAGAATTCAACCGGTTCTCTGAACATCATTATAATTTTTGATGCTGGATTAAAACGATGAATTTGTTGAGCGGATGCTTTGGAGCATAAATTTGTTGCCGAAGCTTCACCCGCAATTTTTTCCTTTGTCCACTTTTTATAAAGACCTAAATACTGATTTTCCGATCTATATGGGAAATACAATTCTTTTTTATGAAAATTATCACTGTCGCTGCGAAAATCATGTGCAAAAAAATTGGGTTCCTTGATTGCCGTCATAAAAATTTCGGGGTGCTGCTTCAAATAATGATGCAACGATGAGGTGCCAGACCTTGGATGTCCGACTATAAATAAATTGGGTTTCCTCATTCGGTCAACTTTTCTTTGTTAGCCTTGAAGCGACTGAGTGGTAAAGGACGTTTAATCCAGAAGATTATTCCAGTGGCTTTTGAGCATAGGGTTAAAAAAAATGCAACAAAGCCAAGCGCCAGAGCGAATTCTTTTGAAACTCCTGAAAGTGAAAGAGCGGGTAGAAGGATTGCATCCCGCGTTCCCAGACCACTTACTGTTATTGGGACGACATTTATGATGCCAAAAAGTGCCCTGCAGGCGATGATGAGGCCGAAACTTACATGTATGTTCAATGAGATTGCAAGCAAATAAAGGATCAGTGATCTAAGTAATCCAATGATAACCGAGATTCCGAGAAGGAGCAGGAATAAATTTTTATCAAAATCTGACCAGAATTTTGTCAGGGATAGCTGCAGTCCATCTCCAAACTTTTGGATTTTTTTGCTGCTATAGCGCCTCAAAAGTTCTTTGAGTATATTCCAAATCCGGCTACCGAAAACAAAGATGGCCAGGATCAGGAAAGCCATCCCTGCGAAATAGACCCAGAGATGCAGATCTTTAAAAAAACTTTGCGGAAAATAAACGATGCCAAAGAGACTGAAGAACATAAGGCCGATGATATCAAACAACTTATCCAGGGTTATGGAAACAGCAGTGATATCGGTGGGTTTTCCTTCATCTTTGAGGTAAATGAATTTTGAAATCGGCGAAATTGCCGCCAGCGGAACGATGCTGAGAAACCAGGAAATATAATACACCTGAAAGAGTTCCTTAAAAGCGACTCCAATGCCCACTCGGCGGCATATGATCCACCATCTTAAAGTTAATGCGGCATTAACAACCACGAACAGCAAAAGGCTTGCAATGGCGATTTCCGGCTTAACGGTCTTGATAATATTTACAGTCGCTTTCGGGTCTACCACACGTATAATAAGAAATATAAAAAAAACAGGACCGAGAAGCTTCAGTAATGCTTTCCATTTTAATCTTATAAAGCGCATGGATTATGCTATTTTCGAGTTGTCTTGATAAACTTTTGAGATTTGAGATGCTCCGAAGCAGAAATATAAAAAAATAAATGGTGCCAATGTTAAGGCAACCAGAAAATTCATAAGATGAAAACCTTTGGATCCGTCGGGTCGGGCGACCTTAAGCGGGATTCCCAAAAGCAGTGCCGGAAGCTTTAATAGAAATTTGCCTGGTGGATAATTGTTATAATAAACGAATAATCGGTTGCTGGATATATGAATCAGTTTCC
>JAFDCA010000247.1 GCA_019313025.1 Deltaproteobacteria bacterium | reverse complement strand
TCGCTGCCATGGCCCAGGATGAGCCTCAAGCGCTGCCGCAGTCCGCGAAAAAGGAAATTCCCAGGATTACCTTCAAAAACCTTTCCCCACCCTTTACAGATTATGATTATTTTCAGGGTCATCAGGAATATCCTTTTCAGGTCCAGGCAACATCATTCAGCCTGATTAATGCCTGGTGGCTGGCCGAGGCTTCCACTTTGGTCTATGCGGATGAAGACTTTGTTAGGGCCCGATTCAGCAGAGCCGATCTGCCGCAAGTCATATTCTTCGATAAACAAAGCACCCAGTGCTATGTGGCCCATAACGATCGATTCGCCATTGTTGCATTCCGGGGCAGTGAAATCTGGAAAAAAAGAGAAACGTTTGATCTCAATAAGGCGATCGCAGATTTTAAGGCGGATGTGGATATCCGATTAACGGATTGGCCCCAGGGCGGCAAAGTCCATCGAGGATTCAAGGAAGCATTGGAGGAAGTATGGATTGATCTTTCAGCTTATATCAGACAGCTCGATCGCAAGGGGTGCAAGATATGGATGACCGGACACAGCCTGGGAGCTGCCCTTGCGACGCTTTGTGCCAATCGCTACGGTAATGTGCTAGGAGTTTACACCTTTGGATCTCCAAGGGTGGGCAATGATGATTTCAGAGACCAATATGATATCAACCTCTACCGTATCGTCAACAATGATGATATCGTTGCCCGGGTTCCACCTGCTGGTACATATCGTCACGTCGGTGAACTAAAGTTTATTAATGGTGAGGGGACCGTAGGGGATCATATGATTGAAAAGGACTACCCGGGGGAAAGGCGACCGAATGATGCCTATGGTCAGGCTAAGACCAGCTCAGCTAAGAAAAATGCTTTTGCAGGGTTCGTTCCGGCAGCATTTAGAGATCATGTACCGCTGCTTTATGCCGTCTACCTCTGGAATAATATTGTAGAGAAGCAGAACTAGGATCGATGCTTTTTCCGAGACGACGCTCGGCAAAACCGGTTTCTTCTCAATTGAAATTTGAAAGTTGATAGTGTCATAAAAAGTCTTATTACGTCCTTTGACGTCATTCCCGCGAAGGCGGGAATCCAGTATTTTCAGACAGTTCTGGATGCCTGCCTTCGCAGGCATGACGGAATTTCGGACTTTTTGCGGGTTTGTCAAGATTGAATATTGAATATTTATTGATGGCGCTACGCTTTATCTTTTTTAAAACAAGCGAACCACAGCCTGCGGCGAGCCCTTCAGTTGTGAGCATAGGACTAAAAGACTCAGGGTCGAACGACTCAAGCATAACAACCGGTCTCAGTCTCGGAAATAATTTGACCACTCCGCTCAAAAAAATTTTCCCGGTCCGCGGTGTCTTTAAAGATCGCTTTGCGCTCGATTCCCCGGATGATGATGTGATGCAGGGCACCGGGGGCATCTATGCGGGCTTTACGAGGCATGACATCTTGGTATCAGAACACACACACATTATGTAAATAGATAAATGGAACGGACGTCCCCGTTATCCCCCGACCTTGAAGTAACCGAAGATTTTCTGGCAGAAGGCCTTGATAAAGAGGCACAGGTACTCAGTTCAAATGCAGCTTAAACCATTGTTTAGGCTATAGCCAAGCCAGAAGCAGACAGCCTGAAGATAGCGGTTTCTCGGAAATGGCTGAATAAAGCGAACTTAAGGTAGCAGCGCTGCTCAGCCCCAGCAAAGTGCGTAAAAAATTATGAGCTTGACATCGGTCTTAATTTAGTACTATAAAAAGACCGGAGGTAATAAAATGAATATTTCGCAGGATATAAAACCAGTAACTTATCTTAAGTCAAGAGCAGCCGATTTGCTGAAACAAATTAATGAAACCCATCGTCCGGTTATCATTACGCAAAACGGAGAGCCGAAAGCCATATTACAAGATCCAAAAAGTTATGAAAATATGCGTAATGCTATCGGGATATTAAAACTGATTTCCCAAGGTGAGGATGAAATAAGGAGCGGAAATTCGAGGTCCCAGCAGGAAGTCTTTGAGAACATTGAAAATTTTCTAAAAAACAAAATGAAATGAACAAAAAATATGATGTCATATGGTCAAAAATTGCTGAAAACGATTTAAAAAATATTGTTGAATACATTACCGACGATAGTCCACCTAACGCCTTAAAAATATTTAAACGCATTAAACTAAAAGCTTCAAGCCTCTATACCTTTCCTGAAAGAGGACGAATCGTCCCGGAATTGCGGGATCAAGGGATACTTCAATATCGGGAATTAGTCATATCCCCGTGGAGAATCCTATATAGAATTTCAGAAAAGAGTGTCCTAGTATTATCAGTTTTGGATTCACGCCGAAATATTGAGGATATCCTATTAAAAAGGCTCACAAATTCAAAGATTTAAATCTGCATCCTAAAAAGATATTACAATTTTATCTCGTTAGATGTATATTCATTATAGACACATTTTATGGGCATAATTTTTCAAATGAAGGCGCCATATCCAAGCTAAAATTAAAAAATGGGGCAACAGCCTTGCATTACGAATTCCCAAATTATTCTCATTGAATGCAAACCTAAGATAAAATAAATTGGTTGATTTATCTATCGATAAGGAAAGGGTTATTATTACTCCAATTGGTGAAAAAGAATATACGCTCGATGAACTTTTTGGAAAGTGTCTCGGAAAGTAATCTTCACGGCGAGTTTGATAGTGGAGCATCGGTGGGAAAAGAAATCTGGTAATTATGAGAAATTATATTCCGGATCGAGGCGATGTAGTTTGGATAGATATGCATCCGCAAGCCGGACATGAACAAGCGGGGAGACGTCCTGTCGAGAAAATCCTGAAAAAAGCGCCGGCTGATCTGAAGGCGTATGATGTCATTCCAGTTCTCACATCCAAATGAAACGACATTCTCCAGCAGAAAGAAGCCACCTGCAACACCAAGTTTTGTCGCGTGCGTTTCATCTTGGTGATTTCAGACCCGGCTGTCTTATTTTTTGGCTTATTGTTTTTACCTTTGCATCGACGGCACCGATCTATGCCGATTCCTCAACACCTGCGGAAGACCCTCCTAAAGACGAAGTGACCTTTGGCGGTCAAAGCCTGCAAGTCCGAATCCTGCGCCTAGGCCCGAATGGCATCGAGTTCGAACCGATCCATGCTAAGGGAAATCTCAGCATCCAGTATGAAAAAATCGAAAAAATAGTCACGCAAAATATCTTTATAATTTTTTATGGCGCTGAAGATACGATGGTTCGTGGGCGTTTGTTCGGTGTCGAAGAAGGCCGGCGCCTGATCGGTGCGGACCGAGTTTCTGCCCAGCGTATCCCGATCAAAGAAATAATCGCAGGGATTTCTCTTGAGGATTACAATGGATCCTTCTGGAAGCGGCAGCGTATCAAATATAGACATTGGCGCGCCAGCTTGGCCCTCGGTTTAAGTTTCGAGGACGGCGCTATCGACAAACGCAAGATTTCGCCATTCCTAAGAATCGAGCGGCTTAAGAAACCGACCCGTTATGTATTAAATCTCCGTTACGCATTTGAAGATCAAAAAAGAGCCGGTGACAAATCATTTGTGACAACCAAAGACGAATTTGTGGGATTTATAATGGGGGAATATGAAGTCTCCGATCGTTTTTTTGCGTTTGGTCGTCCGGCGATGGATTGGGACACGCCGCGTGACATTGATCTTCGCCTGTACCCGGCAGCGGGCGTCGGTTATCGTCTTTTCCAAAAGGAACAAAATTTCATCCACTTCCCGGTCGGTTTTGGTTATG
>JAFDCA010000246.1 GCA_019313025.1 Deltaproteobacteria bacterium | reverse complement strand
GGGCCAGCTAATAATCCCAGCAAAATCCAATGATAAATTTCTGGGTTTTATATCCCTTGTATTACATAAAAAATATGTAAATATTTTCATAATATTCAAACAAAATATTTTTTAATTTTATATAAGAAACTGTAATTATAGTAAAAAACTATGTCAAAACATGGTGGCCCAACTTTTGCAAGCAATCGTTAAAAAGTTTTAACACTCTGATTGATAATAGGTAAAGGTATTCTATTCATTTTAAAAAAAGTACAAAGAGATAATCGATATGATACCCATTAAAATTGAGGACACCAACATAGAGGTTTTAGCAAGGATCGTCAAAGCAGCATCTCAAAAGTTCGACTGTTCAATAGATATTGACTTTCAAAATGGAAACCGAAAAGTAGAATTTATTGGTGATGAGGATTACAAACCTTTAATTGCTGAAGAAGTCGAATGTATTTTCTCAAAGAATAAAATATGATTAAAGAGAAGTATTGTTTTTTAAAAGTAAACGCAGGAGCAAATTGAAATTTGGCATGAACTCTGCGGTTATTGGAGCTTGATACATACCTTTAAACCAGTATTGACTAAAGAACGGAATTTAATTCCAAGTTTATTTTAAGACGCCGGGGACAAATATTTCCGGAATTTTTTTGATTATTTTCTAAAAGGGGGTGATTCTTTTGGTTTGTACAACAATTCGGAGAGGCTTTGAATGTCCTTTTATGACCCCAAAAGGGTGTTCTTACAACGGGGGAATTTGTCACGAGATCGTAGAGAGTTGTAACGGTTGCAAGAAAAGTGTTGAAATTTCGTCAAAATGGTACTGCTCAGCTTGCCCTGATCCTTCATTAAAATGGAAAATCGGAAATTGCAATATAGCTTCACATGTTGCCAAAATAACCTCTACATCAAATGTGAAAATTAATCCGCTCAAAGCATCCAAGAGAGGAAACAGGTAATGTTGCTTGTTATCTATAATATACCCTGCCTTTAGAAAGAGCAGGGTATGTTATAGACCATCCATTCAGATCTTTCCGAATTTTCAATGATATTTTTACATTTCAAATCTTTTTGCAATAATGATTTTAACCAATTGAAATTTTATTTAATGTCGAGAATAATTCTATTTTGCACGATTTTTGCCAGAGAAAAGATATTTTTCAAACTAAATATTCTAAATTATTTTTTAAGTTTCATGGGGATATCTTGAAAATGTTTGAGTTAATTAAAATAGGAAATCAAAGGGTCAATGACCTGGTTGATTTAAAATCTGAAGCAGAAATCATTTTAGGCGGGTTTTACAGTGTGCAATTCTTTTTAAATGACAAGGGTCTAAGCTACCTATTCAAATTGAGAAATTTTTCTTCAAATAGGCCATACATTCTTGTAAAACAAGATTCGTCCGTATTCAAAGAACTGAATGTTGGTGACATATTTGACATGCAATACAATCAGCCTGAATCGTTAGGTGCCAGCAAACTTTTTAAAACCCAGATAATTTCAAAAAATTCCCACGATCGTTATCCAGGACATTCTATCGTCGAGCTGTCTATAATCAACAATCCGGATGGGGAAAAAATTAAACCAAACTGACCCCATAGCTCAGAAAATGAACAAAATTAATTAAGAAAAAAATAGAGGATTTTTTTATCAATACCTAAGACCGAAGGTTTGGACCGTTAGAAAGGCATATATCGAAAAAAATCCCCTTTAAAATAACAGCATTACTTGAAGGTTTAGAGTTGATTAATCAACTTCGATTCAGGGGTTGATTCTTTAGAGAATCCCCCTACAATCTGTTCTCATAAAAAAACAGTATCTAATTGAATGCACTAGTTACAGCTCTCAGATCAAAAATATTCCTTTTACTTTACAAAATCATAACACGATTTTAATCTTTTCCAACAATAAAAACTTCTGAATATATAAAAGTGTTATACGCTGGTTCGATTTAACCCCCATTCATGTTTAAATAACGTATGGATATTTATAAAAGGTTGTTTGGTATCTTCTTGTTGATTTTGGCCGTAAAGTCAGGTATAGAAATTTTGAAAAAAAAGGAATAGCGGAGAAAAGCATGCCTCAATGTGTCCTTCTGAATGCTGACTATACCTTTCTAAATATGGTTAACTGGAAGCGGGCGATGTGCCTTATAGCGAAAGGGAAGGTACAGGTCTTAAAACATTCTGAAAAAATAGTTAGAACTGCAGAAGGAATGATCATCAAGATCCCTGCGGTCATGCGTTTGATAAAACTTATAAGGACGCTTTACATAAATAGAGTGCCTTTTAGTAAAAAGAATGTCTTAATCAGAGATGGATTCAAGTGTGCGTATTGTGGAAGCCACTATGGAAAACTTACAATTGATCATATTACACCAAGATCCAGAGGCGGAAAAACAACATTTGAAAACTGTGTTTCTTCCTGTAAGTCATGCAACAATAAAAAGGGGGGAAAAACACCTTCTGAAGCCCGCATGTATCTTAAAGTGAAGGTGTATCAACCAACGATTGCAGAGTTTTTAAGATTGAAAGTTAGAAAACTTGGCATCAATGAAGTATTGAAGGATTTTGGAATATACTGAAGACCGATTTTTTATATCTTATACAACATCAACTATTGATAAAAAGCCCGGACAATATCCTGTTCGGGCTTTTTACTGACTGCCAAAGTTGATATACGAGTGTGTATTTCCTTGACATAAAACTGTTTTAAAAGTACCTTTCAAAACTTAGACACCCAATCTTTGAGTCTTTATGACAATGAGTGAAGGTATGAAAAATCCGGTCTTGGAGGTTATATGGACTATAAAAAAACACTCAACCTTCCCAATACAAAATTTCCTATGAAAGCCAGTCTGGCAAAGCGCGAGCCCGAACAATTGACGTTATGGGATGAGCGCCGATTATATGAAAAAATCAGACAAGCTTCCAAAGGTCGTGAGTTATTTATTTTACACGACGGTCCACCTTATGCAAATGGCCACATTCATATTGGCACCGCACTCAATAAGATTCTAAAGGATTTTATCGTGCGTTCACGCCAGATGGCTGGCTTTGATGCTGTTTATGTTCCGGGCTGGGATTGTCACGGACTTCCTGTTGAGCACAATGTTGAAAAGGAGCTGGGCCCCAAAAAATTCAAAATGTCCCAGGCTGAGATTCGTAAGCGGTGTAGGAAGTATGCTGAAAAATATATCGATATACATCGGGAAGAATTCAAACGATTGGGTGTCATGGGTGAATGGGAAAACCCTTATTTGACGATGAATTATGCGTATGAAGCGACGATTGCCCGTGAGTGTAATAAGTTTGCATTGGAAGGAAGCCTTTTTCGGAGTAAAAAACCGATCTATTGGTGTTGCAGCTGCAAAACCGCCCTTGCTGAAGCAGAAATTGAATATCATGATGAATCATCACCTTCTATTTTTGTTAAATTTTTACTTCTGGATGATTTGAGCCATAAGGTTCACGATCTTGCCGGTAAAAGTGTTTACGTGGTGATCTGGACAACAACGCCCTGGACACTTCCGGCTAACCTTGCCATCGCCCTTCATCCAAATATTATTTATTGTGCTGTAGATACAAAAAACGGCGAAGTGCTCATTCTGGCAAAGGAGCTGGTAGAAGAATGTATGAAAATATTTGGATTTTCAGATTTCTCCGTACTTGCCGAGATCGCCGCTTATGACCTTGAAAAAAAGAGATGCCGCCATCCCATATACGACCGCGAATCATTGATCATTCTCGGATCTCATGTCACACTTGATGCGGGTACAGGCTGTGTTCATACTGCCCCCGGTCATGGACGTGAAGATTATGAAGTGGGGATTTTGTATAATTTAGACGTGTATTCTCCGGTAGATGACAGGGGTTGTTTCACACAGGAAACCGGGTTTTTTAACGGTCAGTTTGTTTTCGAAGCCAATTCCAATATCGTCGCCAAGCTTCAGGAAAATAAGGCTTTGGTTGCCCAGGGAAAAATGGAACATTCTTATCCCCATTGCTGGCGATGCAAGAAACCGGTTATTTTTCGCGCAACGCCGCAGTGGTTCATATCCATGGATAAAACAGGATTAAGAAAGTCTGCCCTAAAGGAAATCGACGAGGTGACGTGGATTCCGCATTGGGGAAGGGAGCGAATTTATGGCATGATTGAAAATCGACCGGACTGGTGTGTTTCAAGACAACGCGCCTGGGGCGTTCCCATCTCTATTTTTTATTGCAAGAAATGCGAAGCCCTGTATCTAAATAGAGACATTATCGACCGTATCTACAATTTGTTTGAAACGCATGGTGCCGATATTTGGTTTGAAAAAAAAGCAGAAGAGCTGCTTTCCGAAGATGCCGAATGTCAAACTTGCGGCAATAAAACATTCCATAAAGAAGATGATATTCTGGATGTATGGTTTGACTCCGGCGTCAGCCATGCAGCGGTACTGGAAGAGCGCTCGAATCTTAAATGGCCCGCTGATCTTTATCTCGAAGGTAGTGACCAGCACAGAGGATGGTTTCACAGTTCACTTCTCACGGCAGTGGGAACAAGGGGAAAGGCACCTTATAAATCTGTATTGACTCACGGATTCGTAGTCGATGCAGAAGGCAAAAAGATGTCCAAATCCTTGGGTAATGTCGTGGCTCCGGAAGAAGTGATTCAAAAGCATGGCGCAGAAATTCTCCGGCTTTGGGTATCTGCATCTGATTACAGGGATGATATTCGTATTTCTGAAAATATATTGAAGCAGTTGAGCGATGCCTATAGAAGAATAAGAAATACCAGCCGATTCCTCTTGGGGAATCTTTATGATTTTGATCCGAAAAAGGATGCGGTCTCCTATGATAAGATGATAGAACTGGACCGATTTGCGCTGCACAGGCTTCAGGAATTGATTCAAAAAACATGCAGAGCCTATGATAATTACGAATTTCATATTATTTACCATGCGCTTTATAACTATTGCGTCATTGATCTTTCGGCATTTTATCTTGATATCCTCAAAGATCGTCTTTACACTTCACCGGCTGATTCCGTAAGAAGAAAAAGCGCACAAACCGTCATATATATTATACTCGACACCCTGGCCAGGCTGATGGCGCCGATACTGGCATTCACGGCGGAAGAAATTTGGAATTTCATGCCGGGCCACGACATAAATTCAGAAAGTGTTCATATGACATCGCTGCCGGTGGTTAATAAGGAATGGAAGGATGATCAATTAGCAGAAGAATGGAAGAAAATTATTGAAATTCGAGGTGAAGTTACCAAAGCACTTGAGGAGGCACGAGTAAAAAAACTAATTGGACATTCCCTTGACGCTTCTATTACCATTTATACAGATGGTGACCGATACGATATTCTTGAAAAGTATAAGGATGACTTAAGAACGATATTTATCGTTTCGGAAGTTTCTATGATAAAAGGAGATAAAGCTGACGGAATATTTAAAAGTCTTGATATTGAAGGTTTATCAATACAGGTTAAACTTGCATCGGGTGAAAAATGCGAACGGTGTTGGATACATGATATTTCCGTTGGGGCAGATTCTGAACAACCGACGATTTGCAGTCGGTGTCAAAATGCACTAGGAGAAATGAAAACCGACAGTTTTATAAAGGAATAATTTTAAAGTGTGTTTGAGTTTTACTGTTTCAGATGAATCAGATTCCAGATATGGCAAATATAAAAAACTTGCCGTTATTTCCGGTTTGGTAATTATTCTTGACCAAATTACAAAGATCTTAATATTAAAAAATCTTCCACTTTATCATTCCATTACTGTTATACCTGGATTTTTCAATATTACACATATTCATAATCCCGGCGGTGCTTTCGGATTTATGGCCCACCAGGATTCGAGTTTGCGTAATTTTCTTTTTCTTTTTCTATCATCATTTGCCATTTGCTTCATTTTTTACTTCTATAAAAACACGAACAAGACACATCCTTTTCTCGCCTCGGGTTTTGCCTTAATTTTTGGTGGTGCCATAGGTAATCTGATAGACAGGATTAGATTTGGAAAGGTCGTTGATTTTTTGGACTTTTACGTCGGTAATTATCATTGGCCTGCTTTTAATGTTGCAGACAGCGCGATTACTGTTGGAATTGCTGTTTTTATATATCATCTTCTCTTTAAAAAAATGCCCTAAAAAAACTTGTAACACTTTAGCCTTTTAAAAACATTGCCAATTCAAGTATAATCAAATTTTTGCTGAAAGAACTCGTAAATAAGGACTCGTAATGAAAGGATCTGCCCGGACTATTATTGAAGATCTTTGTTTTAACAGAGGATTTCATTAATAAAATTAAAGCGCCAATGGTTCTTTCAAAACGATTCCTAATCCACTCGGACAGCTTACAGCTAAAAATTTAATCATACCTGAAGCTCTTTATGGTTAGATCGTCTTGTCCCACGAATAGAAGAGAGGAAATAGGAAAGAGGAGAGAGTGTCCAGATTTATTTTGGACACGAATGCTGTTTTCTAATTTCTAATTCCTATTTTCTAAAATGAACATTCTGCTGATAATCAATACTTGGTCCTTTGGATAAGGATTTTTGCAGTGCCTGAAATTCAATATAAAGACCTTAAAGATTTTGTAAGACGTCTTAAAGAAAATCACAAGGACAAATGTTTTTCCCCTGTGTGTTTGATCTATGGAGAATCGCTACTTTACAGGAGTGCGCTGAAGACCTTGCTGGATGTCTTGTTACCCAAAAAGAATCGAAGTTTTAATTATGAAGCCATTGACGGCACAAATGGCCATATCGAAGAAGTCGTCGAACGGATAAACACCTATTCACTTTTAGGTGAGACAAAAGTGGTTGCCATTTGTGACTCCCAAATATTCTACTCAAAACAGGATGAAGAACGGCTGTTAAAAAAAGCAAAAGATGCCTATAATAACCAAAGTCTTATGGAAGCGGCACAGTCACTGCTGAGTCTTCTGGGTATTTTGAATCTATCATTTGATGATATCGACGAGACGAATAAAACAAAGATCTTGAAACTCGATTCAGACAAGTCTGATGATTATGAATGGTTCGATAAAATCATTAAGTTTTGTAAAGAAAAAAACCTTTCAATACCGTCTGAAGAATATACTGTCGATATTTTACAGCAAGCCATTGAAAAAGGATTTCCCAAAAGAAATCATCTTTTCATTACTACCGATATGGTTG